>CALMDF010000353.1 GCA_937864895.1 uncultured Holophagales bacterium
CTCCGGCCAGCGCCTTCGCAGGCGGAACGCGATCGCGCCAAAGGCCGTCCACGCGGCCGCTCCCAGCCAGAGCCTGGCGTCGGCGAGGCCCGTCAGGGGCCGGATCGCCCAGGCCGAATAGTCGGCGGAGAGGTTCACCGGAACGAGTCTCTTCGCGGCGTAGAGCCAGAGGAGGTTCGCTCCGTTCAGGGCCCGGACGAGGGGCGGGAGCGAGGCGAGCGGGTTGATCGCCTCGGACGGGAGACCGGTGGTGGCGCGAATCACGGAGCCGAGCAGGAGGAGTCGCAGGCCGAGGAACGCGCCGAGGATCGCCGCGCCGCCCCCCGCGAGAGCCGCCGCGCGCTTCCAGGCCGCAAGGGGAGACGGGCTCTCCGGGTCGCGCCGGAAGGCCTCGGCGAGGAGGAGCAGGGCGGGCAGGACGGCGGCGCTCTCCTTCGAGAGAAGCGCGAGCGCGAAGGCGGCCGCCGAGGCGGCGCCCCATCGCCAGCGGGACTCCCGTTCCCGGGAGGCCCGGAGGAACGCGAGCGCCGCTCCCAGCGAGAACGCGGCCGCGAGGAGCTCGGCCCGGCCGACGATGCTGGTCACGGCCTCGACGTGGATCGGGAGGACGGCGAAGAGCCCGGCCGCCGCCATGGACACCCTCCCGTCGAGACCGAGGGCGAGGAGCCACTCGAGGAGGAGGAGCGTCACGGCGGCGTGCAGGAGGATGTTGACGAGGCGCAGCCCGCTCGCGGACGGGCCCTGGACCCACCTCTGCACCGCGTACGACAGGACGGTGACGGGCCGGTAGAGGCCGGTCGAGTCGCTCAGGTACTCGGAAGACAGGATCTCGGCCACCCTGGCCGGGCTCTCGAGGCGGGCGTCGTCCCTGACGACCCGGAGGTCGTCGTACGTGAAGTCGTTCGGGAGGCCGTTCAGGAAGGGCAGGACCGCGAGCAGGAAGAGGAGAATCCTCGTCCGGGTCCGTGAAGGGGGCGGCGGCAGACCCGCCTCCGCAACGCGTTTTCGAGCCACGGCTCGAGATTAGCAGGCGCGTCCCGGTCCCTTCCTCGCCGAGCCCGGCGACTCGAACGCCCGGCGCCAGCGCCTGCTTCCCCTCGAATGTCTCCGACCGGTGTCACGCCGCGTTCCGCGTAAGCCTCCTTACCGAACACTCGGTCGGTTATGCGTATTTCGTCGACGAAGGGCTTCCCATTCAGGGTGTTCTGGGCGCAAAATTGCGCGGTCTTCAGCTGAGAGTGAGGGGTATGGGGTGCGGCGGATGGGGCGGAAGCCCGGCCACGAGTCCAGCGAGCTGCCCGCAACGCGGGGCGGGGTCGTCGAAATCCGGTCACTCGTGCCGAGCGATCCTTTCGCTGGACTCTCCCCCCGGTTCGGGGACGACACGAAGGTCCTCTTCGTCGTGGAGGGCCCCAAGGCGGTCGCGGTTCGAAGGCACATCTCCGTCCGCACGCTCCTGCGCCAGTTCCGCGAAGGCGGACGGAGCCTCACGCGCGTCCGGCAGGAGTGCCGTGCCGACCTCGTGGCGGCGCTCCTCGGGAGCGGCGTGCCCGTGGCCGGCGTCGCCCGGGCGATAGGCCTCTCGGGGCCCCAGGCCCTCGGAAGGTTCGTCCGTGCCTGCTTCGGCCGCACGGCCACGGAGCTCCGCGCCGAGATCCGAAGGCGCGCCGTTCGCACCTCCTGAGACGTCGGCTCGTTCGTGTCGTGTTTTGTTCATTGCACGCGGGCGTTGGCGTCGAATAGCGTCCACCGGTTCTGCAAGATTTCCGATGGTCTCCGCAGCTCGGGCGTACACGAACCGCCCCGGGGAAAAAGGCGCCACGTGTGCCGAGGTCCCGGCGAGCGAGCGGATGCACGTCGATTGCGCCGCGCTTGCTCGCCGCCCTCCTCGCGGTGGCCTCTCCCGCGGGCGCCGAGACGGTCGTCGGCGGCCCCATCAGGAGTTCCACCACCTGGACTCTCGCGGGAAGCCCTTACGTCCTGACCTACAACCTGAGCGTCGAGGGCCCGGAGCGGCCGGTCCTGACGATCGAGCCCGGTGTCGTGGTCAAGGTGGCGTTCGCCCAGCTGATCACGATCGGCCAGTGGGACGCAGGCGAGCTTCGGGCGATCGGGACCGCGGAGATGCCGATCGTCTTCACGACGGTCGGCGAGGTGACGACCGGGGTGTGGCGGGGAATGTGGTTCGCGCCGAAATCCGGCGGGAGCCGCATGGAGAACGTCGTCGTCGAGGGGAGCGGATACGCCGGAGCGTTCGGCCTGCAGGTGACGGGAAGCGCGCCGATCCTGGCGGGCGTGACGATCCGGAAGTGTCTCTACCGGGGCATTTCCGTGGAGGCCGGCGGGGCCCCGGAGCTCTCCGGGTGCACGGTGAGCGGGATCAGCAGCGGCGATGGTGCGGGGATCTACGTCGCGTCTGGCGCACGCCTTACCGTCTCCGATTCGGTGATCACGTTCTGCCAGCGGGGCGCCATCACCGTGGAGCCGGGATCCGAGCTGAACGGGCTCAACGGAATGGTCCTGAGCGGCAACGGAGAAGACGGAATCCGTCACCGGGGAGGGACCCTCCCGGCGAACGAGACCTGGCGCGGTTTCGGCTACCCGTACTACCTGGTGGATGGCCGCCTCCACGTCGCGGGGGCCGGGGCGCCCGTTCTCACGGTCGAGCCGGGGGTCGTGGTGAAGGTCCGCGACGGCAACGCGATCACGATCGGAGAAGGGGCGCCCGGCGAGCTTCATGCGATCGGGACGGCGGAGAAGCCGGTCGTCTTCACGACGGTGGGCGAGGTGCTCGCCGGAAAGTGGACGGGGCTTCGGTTCGGTCCGGGTTCCGGCGGAAGCCGGCTGGGGCACACGGTCGTGGAGGGTGGGGGCTATGCCGCGGCGGCCGGGATCACCGTCACCGGGAGCGCGCCCGTCCTGAAGGACGTGAAGGTACAGAAGACCTTCAACCGCGGCGTTTCGGTGGGTGTAGGAGGCTCCCCAGAGATCACCGGAAGCCTGATAACCGGGACGATCGGGGGCGATGGCACGGGAATCTACGTGGTCTCGGGCGGGCGGCTGACACTCTCGGATTCGAGGATTACGGCCAGCTCGAAAGGTGCGATCACCGTGGAGCCGGGAGCGGAGCTGAACGGGCTGGGGGGGCTCGTCCTGTCGGGGAACGGTGAGGACGGGGTGCGGTACCAGGGGTGGAAGATCGTGAAGAACGAAACCTGGTGGAACTTCGGCTATCCGTACTTCCTCCCGAGCAGCAGCCTCGAGGTGGAGGGGCCCGAGAGGCCGATCCTGACGATCGAGCCGGGCGTCGTGGTGAAAGTGGGGGACGGTCGCGAAATCTCGATCGGCATGCGGGCGGCCGGCGAGCTTCGGGCCGTCGGAACGAAGGAGAGCCCTGTCGTCTTCACGACGGCGGCGCCCCTCGCGGCGGGGAGCTGGCAGGGGATCGTGTTCGGGCCGGAATCGGCCGGAAGCCGGCTCGAGCACGCCGTGGTGGAGGGCGGGGGAGTGGCGGGGACGGCCGGAATCCGTGTGTCGGGGAGCGCCCCGGTGCTGAACGACGTGGCGGTCCGATCGAACCTCAATCGGGGCATCTACGTGGGGCCCGGAAGCGCCCCCGAGATCACCGGCTGCTCGTTGAGCGGCACGACGGGCGAGGACGGCACCGGCCTTCACCTCGCGGCGGGCAGCGCGGCACGGGTGGCCCTCTCCGTGATCGCCGGGAATTCGGGCGCGGGGATCGTGAACGAGGGCTCGCGTTCTTTCTTGCGTTTCACCACCCTGTCCGGGAACGGGCGGGAGGGGCTTCGCAACGTGTCGGGCGCCCTCGCTCTTCAGGACGGGACCGTGTCGGGCCAGGGCGTCCCGGTACGCAACGCGGACCCCGGTGCCCAGGTGGTCGACGCACGAAGGCAGTGGTGGTCGGGCGCCACCGGGCCGGAGGGGCTCGTCGGCCGCGTCGAATACGAGCCGTGGCTGGGCTCGGCCCCGACGCCGGGCTTTGCCATCTCGGGCCTCGAGGTGTCGACGAGGGCGTTCGCCCCGGGCTCTTCCAGCGCGAGGTTCGACGTCGGGCTGGCCGCGCCGGGCCGGTGGACACTCCTCGTCTTCTCGCCGGAAGGATCGGAAGTCAGGCGCTTCGAGGGCGCCGGGACGAACGCCGCGGTGCGCTTCGACGGGACGGACGAGGCTGGCGCGCTCCTCGCCGGCGGGGCCGCGAGCTATCGCCTCGAGGCGATCGAGGAGTCCACGGGCAGGGTGGCTGCACCGCTCCTCGGGAGCCTCGTCCTCGACGCGGCGCTTCCCGTGGCGGTCCTGGCGTCGCCGGCGGGGATCGCGCGCGCGAGAGCGGGCGAGGAGCTCCTCGTCGAGGGAAGCGCCACAGGCCCGGGCTTCGAGTCCTACCTCCTCGAGTTCGGCGCAGGCGATTTCCCGTCCGCCTGGAAGGTCGTCGACCGCGGCGCCCTTCCCGTGGTGTCCGGAAGACTCGGCACCTTCACGACGGCGCTCCTCGCGACGGGCCGCTACGCGCTGCGGCTCTCGGTGACGGGCGCGGCGGGCAAGGTTGCCGTTGCGACCTCATGGATCGACCTCGAGGACGGCGAAGAGTGCCGGTGACGGCGGGCGCACCACGGGCGGGCCGACGCTTCGCGGGATCGGAGCGCCTCGCGGTGGCGGCTTTCGGGCTCCTCGTTTCTGCGCCCATTGCCGCTGCGGACGTGAATCTCGGAACCGGCCAGCTTCGGCTCGTTGGGGCGGCGTTCGACGTGGAGCCGGTGGCCCAGGCCGTCCCGGTCGGAGTCCCGGCCGTGCTCAGGACGCTCTTCGAGACGGATCCGGCAGGGCTCGGTCACGCCGGACTGCGGGTCCGCGCAGAGCTGAGCGGGCCGGGGCTGGCGGCGCCGGTGACGCTGACGGCGATCCCCGGCGCGGATCTCCAGCTCCCGCCTCTCCAGCTCAAGGGCGAGTACCGCCTCTCGGCGATCCGCCTGACGGATGGCGCGGGAACCTCCGTTCCCGCCGCGCATCCGTCGGCGACCGTCGCCGTGACGGACGTCCTCGTGTCGAGCGTGACGTCGCGCGTCCTGACGCCTGCGGAGCTGGCGGACCGGGGGATCGTCGTGGACGATCGTAGCCTCCGGGCGATCTCGTTCGCCCTCGGCCTCGCGGTCCAGGGAAGAACGATTACCGTGGAGATCCCGGCGCTCGTCTGGACAGGGACGGAGTACCAGGCGATCGGCCCGCCGCGCATCGAGGTGGAGGGGCCGCCTCTCGAGAGCTTCCAGCCGCCCACGATCGTCGCCATGCCGCTGGCGGAGCCCGACGGTCGCCCGCCTCCCTTCGAGCAGGAGGAGCTCGAGGAGAACGAGGCGGCTCCGCGCCCGGTCTTCGGCCTTCTCGTGTTTCCGGGGAACGTCCGCTTCCTGAACCAGTTCCTCTCCATCGTCCTGATGGTCCAGAACGGCAGCCCCGAGGGCTCGAGCCTCGTCCTGAGGGACGTGGCGACGGTGGTGACGGTGTCGGCGAGCGCGCTGAGGATCGCCTCGACGACGCCGTCCACGGGGGAGGGTCAGCCGATTCCCGTTCGACACCCCGGGCCGGACGGCATCCTCGACACGCCCGACGACATCGTCGTCCTCGCCGCCCGGCAGTCGGGTTCGGCGGAGGTGGTGGCCGAAGGCCTTGAGGTCGGCACGCACGAGGTCGTCTGCCGGATCGACGCCACGCTCGACGGCCTCTCCGGCCAGCCGCCCCTGCCCCTCTCGGGGAGGGCGCGAGGGAGCGTCGTCGTTCGCGACCCGACCTTCGCCCTGGCGTTCCACCATCCGGAGGTCGTCCGGGAGGACGAGGAGTACGAGCTGCGCGTCACCGCGGCGAACACCTCGACGGTGAGGGCGAACGGCGTTTCACTTTCCATCGACGCGGCGAGCCTGACGGGGGCGGTCGCGTTGGGCGTGCCTCCCGGCGCCGACCCCGTCGCGGCTCTCGGCGACATCCTGCCGGGCGACGCGTCCGACGCGCGTTTCCTCCTCCGGGCCACGAGGACCGGCCGGGTCGTCGCGTCGGCCTTCACGTCCGACGGACCCGTTGCGGGCACGCTCCACCTCAGGGCCGGCGTGACGAACGAGGGCACGCCTCTGTCTCCCGACACGTTCGTCTTCCCGGCGTACCTCTCGGCGCTTCCGGCGGCGTTCGTCGACGCCGCCACTCGCCTGACGGGAATTGCGCACGGCCTCGCGACGGCGGACCCGACCGTCCACGGATCCCTCTCCCGGCCGGGTTTCTCGGATGGCTCCGTCCGGGCCCGGGCCGAGGAGCTCGTCCTCGCGGCTCGTCGAGCCGGTATCGGGCAGCCGGTTCCGTCCGCGGTGGCCGATGTCCTTCTCCGCTGGCTCGGAAGCCGGGACGAGATCCCGGGCTTCGACCTCGTCCGGCGGGGGAGCGCGCGAGGGAGAGAGCTCGAGGCGGCGGCCGCGGAGGCTCTCGGCGACCACCTTCGCGTGGAGGGACGCCCGGCGCTCGACCAGCTCCTCCTCGACGCCGCCGTGGCCAACGGCGAGCCCGTGCGTCCGGGGCGAAAGTCGGGAGGCCCGGCGATCGTCCTCCTCGACCCGGGCGACCCCGCCTCCCCGTCGGCACGCCTTCGCCTGCGGGACCGGCGGACGGGCTCTGAGACCTCCCGGGGGCCCGAGGAAGCTGCCGGGCTGCGGGAGGTCCCCTACGCGGCCCTCCTGCCTCTGGACGCCCCAGGGGGAGGAGAGGCGGGCCTGGTGGGCCGTCTCGCCGGGACGGGACTCGAGGTCGCCATCGTCGGCCTGCGGAACGGATCGGCATCGCTCGACCTGACCTATCCGGACGGGCTCGGGGGTTTCTCTCGCGTCCGCTTCCAGGACATCCCGGTCCGGGAAGGTTCCCTGACGACGACGCTCCTGGTTCCCGGCGCGGGCTGGCTCGCGCTGAGCTCCTCGTTCGACGGGCCGAAGATCGTCGACGCCCGGGCCGCGAGGCCGTCCCCCTTCTCCGCGGTCGCCGCCGTTCAGGACGTCGACGCGAATCCGCTCGGGAAGGTCGTGACGGTCCTCTTCAACCGGTCCGTCGACGAGGGGGCGGGGATGAACCCCGGCCTCTGGCGTCTCCCCTCGGCCACGCGAGAAGGGAAGCCCCTGGAACGGGTCGTCGAGCGCGTTTCGACGTCGACCGACCCGCGGCTCGTATCGCTCCTGGCCTCCGCCGTGATCAGCCCGCTGCGGCCCGGAACGGTTCGGGGCGCCCTCGTACCCTCGGAGGGGGGAGAGGGCTGGAGCGGAGAGCTTCCCGTCGCCCCGCGGCTCGAGGTGGAGGGCGGAGAGGTCGAAGGGCGAGTTCTCGGCCCCGACGGCGCGCCCCTTCCCGACGCTGAAGTGAGGCTCTCGGAGCCGGCGACCGACGACCTCACGGGCCGCCGCTTCGACGCGACGACGGCGAGGAGCCGGACAGACGCTCTCGGCGCCTTCGCCTTCGACTTCGTGCGGCGGCAGGACGGCAGGCCGTTCCGTCTCGACGCCGCCGATCCCGCCACCGGCTCGAAAGGCTGGGCGGCCGGCTCGATCGCCACGAACGGAGCAGTCGTCCACGTGGACGTGGCCCTCCTCGGTCGAGGGACGATCCGAGGCGTCGTCGTCGATGGTTCCGGGGCGCGGATTGCCGGAGCCGTCGTGCGATGCAGCTCCGCGACCGATCCGTATCGAAGCTCGCAGCTCAGCTCCGTCGACGGGAGGTTCGCCTTCCCGTCAGTCCCGGTGGGCTCCAGCCAGCTCCAGGCGGAGCACCCCCACACGCGGGAGACGACGTGGACGACCGCCCGTCTCGGCGCTCCCGGGGCTTCCGCCGAGGTGACGCTGGTCCTCGAGGCCCGTCCTCGGGCGCGCCTCGCGGGACGGGTCGTCCGGGGAGCGGGGGTCCCGATCGGGGGAGCCTGGGTCGCGGGCTACGGCGAGAGCGGCGAGTACTTCGGGGCCCGGCTGACGCCCGAGGACGGCTCCTTCCTCTTCGACTCGGCTCCGGCCGGGGGCGTGCGCCTCGAGGTCTTCGACGGGCGTTCCCGGGTCGCCGCCCTCGTCCAGCCTCTCACGCTCCTTCCGGACGGGGTCCACGACGTGACCCTCGTCGTGCCGGAGGTCCAGCCCCGCTTCGGCGCGGTCGTCGGATTCGTCCGGCAGAGCCTCGGGGGCGTCACCACTCCGGTGGCGGGAGCCCCGGTCTGGGTGTCGGCGGGCGGCCTCCGCACGACCAGCGGACTGGACGGGTCCTACAGGCTCGACGGCGTGCCGGCAGGGCAGACGTCGGCCTGGGCTGTCCTTCCCGCCTCGGGCCGAGGCGTGTCGACGCCGGTGACGGTTCTCGAAGGGACGACCGCGACGGCGGACCTGCTCTTCCCCGACACGAGCCTCGGAAACATCGGCGGGACGGTCGTCGACCAGGAGGGGGCGCCTCGTGCAGGTGCCCTCGTCGAGATCTGGGACCCGGGCCCGCCGCTCCGGCTCGTCGCCGCGGCGCGAAGCGCCGGCGACGGTACGTTCCGCCTCGAGGGTGTGCTCCCGGGCACGTGGCGGCTTCAGGCGACCTCGGCGGAAACGAGAGACGGTGTGGCCCTGCGCAACTCGGGGGCGGCGAGCGCGACGCTCCCCGGACCGGGGACGACGGCGACGGTGACCGTCGCGCTGCGCGGGTTCGTCGACGTCACGGGGCGCGTCGTCGCGCGAATCCGCGACCGGAACGGAGAGATCGTGGAGAGCCCGGTTTCCGCAGCGGTCGAGGTCGCGGCGGGGCGATTCTCCGGAGCGCTCGCCGAGGACCCCGAGACCGGAGACGACCCGGAACGGGGACGCATTTTCGAGGACGGGCCCTCCCCGGCCGGGCTGGCGAGAACCGATCCGTCGACGGGGGCGTTCCGGTTCCGGCACGTCCACGGCGGGCCGGTTCGCCTCGTCGTGAGGAACCCGTTCTACGGCGAGGCCGCCGCCGACCTCGGGTTCGTGAAAGGGGATGCCTCCCGGGGGCCGGTCGAGCTCGCTTTCGACGGGATCCTCGGAGTCGTCGACGGCCTCCTGATCGGTCCCCGCGGTGCGCCGGTCCCGTCCGCCTCGGTCAGCCTGCTGCCGCTCGGGACGGACTTCTCGTCGCCGCTCGAGGCGACGACGGACGCGGACGGCTCGTTCCTCTTCCCCCTCGTCCCGTTCGGCGTCGGGGCACAGGTCGTCTTCGACGGGCCGTTCGAGGGCGTTCCCAGGTGGGCCGAAGCCCGGGCGAGCGTCACGCCCCTGGCGCCGCGGGCGCGCGTTACGCTGCAGGTCCTGCCCGCGGGGGAGCTGACGGTACGCGTCGTGACGAACGACTCTTCGGCCGTCGTCCCGGTGGCGGGCGCCCAGGTGCGCGTCGTCGAGAGCGGCGGGCCGAGGCGAACCTTCGACGGAACGACGGACGCTGAAGGAATCGCCCGCTTCCGGGGCGTCTCCGCGGTCCCCCTCGGCGTGCTGGCCCGAAAGGACCTCGTCGGGGGCCGGGCGGCGGCCCTCGGCGTCGGCGAAGGATTCCGCGTCGACGCGGTCGTGTCCCTCGCCCGGACGGCCGAGGTGAGGGGGTTCGTCCGCCTGCCGTCCGGCGGCTCGGTGCTCGAGAGGGCGAACGTCCTGCTCGAGGCAGGCCCGCGGAGGGAGATCCTCGGCGCGGCGACGACGGACGGCGAAGGAGGATTCCAAATCGCGGCGATTCCCGCGGCGGACGGCACCGTCTTCCGGCTTCGCGCGGAAGACCCGGCGACGCTCCGCCGCGGCCTCTCTCCCGCGTTCGTCGTGGAGAGCGGCGAGGTGAAGAACGTCGACGTCGTCCTGAGGGCGATCGGGAGCGTCACGGGCGTGCTGCGGACGTTCGACGGGACGACCGTCCTCGCTGGGGCGGAGGTGGACGTCACCTCGACGGATGAGGGCGACGGGACGAGCCCTCCTCTCCGCGTCTCCACGGGAGCCGACGGGCGCTACCGGGCCGACGGGGTCCCGGCGGGGGCGGTCGCGGTGTCGTCGCGCATCCCCGTCACGGGCCTTTCGGCCCGGGCGGCGGGAAGGCTCGAGAGCGAGGGAGAGGTCCTGGAGCTCGACCTCGCGGCCACGCCGACGGGGCGTGTCCGGGGAGCCGTTCTCTCTGCCGGAGGTTCGGAGCTTCCGGGGGACGTCCCGGCGCCCGAGGTCCGTCTCGAGGCTGGCGCGACCCGCGAGACCCTGATCACGGCGGACTACGACTTCTCCGGGGTCGACGCCACCGGCCCCTTCGTCCTCACCGCCTCCGAGAGGGTCGAGCCGTTCCACGCCGGTCTCCTTCGCGGACGCGCCGTCGCCGGGCAGACGGTCGTCGCGGACACCCGATACGCCCCGTTCGGGACCCTCCGGGTCCGGGTGGTCAAGCCCGATCCCGAACGTCACGGCAACTTTCTACCGGCGACCGGCGTCGTCACCCTTTACTGCGGCGAGCCCTATGCGTTTCGCTTCCCGTGCGGGGCCCCGGTGGGGACCGACGCCGCCGGCGCCGCCACCCTCGCGAACTTGGGGGGAGGGTCGGCCGGACGGCTCTTCGCGACGGAGAGTGCGACGGGGGCGCGGGGCGAGTCGCACGTCGCCCCGTTCGCCTCCGAGGGCGAGACGCGGGACGTGACCGTCGTCGTCGCGCCGAGAGGGCTGGTCCGGGGTCGGCTCCTTCTCCCGGCGGGCGGAGCTCCGGCTGTCGCGGCGAACGTGATCGCCCGGCAGAGATCGTTCTGGGGGGACTGGCTGACGGTGGCTTCCACGGTGACCGGCGCCGACGGCGCCTTCGAGCTGGGCGACCTGCCGCTCACCGGTCTCGTCCTTCGCGCGGTGCCTACGACGGGGCCGCTCGCCCGCGCCGAGGCCGCGATCGGCCTTTCGGGCGCGGGC
>CALMDF010000354.1 GCA_937864895.1 uncultured Holophagales bacterium
CCCACCGGGTCCCGCCGGCGCCGCCGACGAGGGCGAACACCGGCTGCGCGCGGTAGAGCCGCTCGAGTTGAGCGGGCCAGTCCTGCTCGGGGTCCTTCAGCGCCCAGACGGCGAGACGCCATTCGCGGAAGCCGGAGTCCCTCTTCCCGGGCCGCCCCTCCCCGCGCGTACGCGCGTTCTTGCCGCGGACGAATGCGTGGAGGACCTCGAGAGTGTCCTTCCGCACCTGCGGGTCCGAGTCGGGCGTGACGACGGTGGCCAGGTGCAGGGTCGTGGCATCGACTCCGGGAGAGAGCGTGGCGGAGAGCTCCGAGAGGTACCGGGCGAGCTGCTCGACCTCGGCATCCGCAAGGTCGTACCGCGGCATGAGAGGGCTGAGGGTCCGTCCGGCCGGATCGATTCCGTCGCGCAGGGCCCGGCCGAGACCCGCGACGTCGTACGCCGGCCGCGAAGCCGCTCCTCCAGCCCTCGGAGCGAACAGGACGCGGCCGATGACGGGAGGGGCTGCCGTCGTTCCCTCGAATGATCCGAACCCGCTCCGGCTGTGGCATGCGGTGCAGGCCGCCGCGGGCCCCGCCATCCGGACGTCCCGGGAGACGACGGCGCGAAGCGGTCGCCCGGCGGAGTCCAGCGCTCGCCGGTAGATGGCCTCTCCCCGGTCCGTTCCCGTCGCCGGGACCCCCGTCCTCGCGGCGGCCGCGGCGAACGGAAGCACGGCCAGCGGGATCCACGCTCCCTGGCGCGCGGCCCGTCGACCCCGGAGGCGGGCGACGCTCGTCATCGGTTCGCCACGGCTCCCTCAAGGACGCCGCGGGCCTCGGCGGCCAGGTCGGTGGAACCGGCGAGGCCCTCGATCCGGACCCAGGTGTCCGAGCGGGCCGGCCTGAAGTAGTAGAGCGCCCTGTGGTTGAACTTGCCGCCCGCGAAGGCGCCGAAGGCCTTCTGGATGGTTTCGATGGCGGCGGAGTCGGCGGTGACGAACTTCCACCCCGGGCCCGCCGAGAAGCGGCCGGCGTAGGACTTCAGCACGTCGGGCGTGTCCTGGTCGGGGTCGATCGTGATGGAAACGGTCCTCAGGTTCCGGCCCTCGCGACCGAGCTGTTCGCGCATCTGGGCGAGAGTCGCCGTCATCACCGGACAGATCGAGGCGCAGCTGGCGAAGAAAAAGTTCACGACGACGGGCTCGCGAGGGTCGAGGAGCTCGGCGAGGGAGACGGCCCGTCCGTCCTGGTCGGTCACCGAGAGCCCGGGAACGTTGACCCGGGTGACGGAGCGGGAGAACCGGGCCTCCTCGCCCGTCCGGGCCGGAGTTCCCTTCCTGACGGGCTCGGCCTTGAGGAGCGGACATGCGAGGAGGATCGAAACGAGGACGATCTTTCCGGCGACGGCGGCGCTCATCGGGGTCCGCCGCGTCCGCGGATTCCGGTCTTCGTTTACGCGATGCGGGGGGAGACGTCTCATGCGGTTCCACCTTTCATCTCGAGCCGGGGCGTTCGTCCGAACTTCCCGGGTGCCCTGTCATTTGCTTCGTGGACGGACGACGTCCTTCGGTAGCCGAACGGTCGAAAGGGTCAAATGAAACTGCTGCTCAGCCATGAGGAGTCGAAGCGACGAAAGAAGTTGGCGAACGAGGCAGGCCGTGTGGCTGGTGTCGGCCACCCTCGACGCTCGGGCCCCGGGGGCGGGAAGACCTGCGGGCAGACGCGGCCTCGCCAGATTCTTCTTCGCAACCGATGCCGTCGTTGCCGGCGCGGCATCGCTCGCACCTCTCTTCCACCCGGGCGGCCGCGCCGTCCCCGCCCCGGAGAAGCTCCCGCAGGAGCTGCTTCCCGCGGTAGCACCTCCACTTCGACGTAGAGAGCGACACGCCGAGCCTCTCCGCGATCCTCTGGTGGGGGAGCCCTTCCAGGAAGTGGAGGCGGAGGACCCGCCCGAAGGCGTCGGGAAGCCGGAGGAGCGCGGTCTCGAGCCGGGCGATGTCGGAGTCCTCGCCCTCCGATCCCTGGTGGGCCTGGACCGGCGGTTCGACCCGGGTGCCGTCCAGGGCGACCAGGCGAGCCGTCCGCCGGCTCTCGTTGCGGCCGAAGCGCAGGGCCCGGTAACGCGTGATCGTCCCGAACCACTGCGGAAACCTGCCCGGGTCCTGGAGCATCCCCAGCGCGCGGAACGCGAGCAGCAAGGCGTCCTGGACGACGTCCTCCGCCTTGTCGGACCCGACGATCGACGCCGCCGTCCTCACGGCCGCCGCGCGGTAGCGGCGTGCGAGCTCTCCGAACGCGTCCCGGTTTCCGTCCCTCGCCCTGGTGACCAGGGAATCGTCAGTCAGGCTGGTGTAGCTGCCCGCCCAGTCATTTCCCCGGGCCGGACCCGCCTGGAGCGGCACCTGATTCTCGAGCATCGCTGGGATCCCTCCTTCCGAACATCGACGTGCTGCCGTCGCGCGGATTGTTCGGTGGAGGGGAGGGCGGCGCGATCGGGGAAAGCGCAGGTCCGGCGCGTGAGACTACGTATCTGGACGGGAAAGTTCCCGTAGAGGTCGTTTCAGGGCGAGATCAGCCCCTTGCGCAGCGCGTAGCGCACGAGCCCGGCCACGTCGTGAATGTCGAGGGCCTCCATGAGCTGCGTCCGGTGCGTCTCGGCCGTCCGGACACTGATCTGGAGCCGCCGGGCGATCTCCTTCGACGTGCGCCCCTCGGCGACGAGCTGGAGGACCTCGCGCTGCCGCGGGGTCAGGAGGTCCCACGAGCTTTCGGCGGCCCGCGAGCGCGAGACGACGCGGTCGACGAGGTGACGCGAGACGCCCGAGCAGAGGTAGGTCTCTCCGCGCGCCGCGGCGCCGAGGGCGAGCTCGAGCTCGACCGGCCGGACGTTCTTCAGGAGGTAGCCGACCGCCCCGGCCCGGAGCGCGGCGAGGACGGACTCCTCGCCCGAGTTCATCGAGAGGACGAGAACGTGGGGCCCGGGCCGGGTCGCGACGATCCGGGCCGTGGCGTCCAGCCCGTTCAGGCCCGGCATCATGAGGTCCATCAGGACGACGTCGGGCCGCTCGGAGAGCGCGAGGTCGACCGCCACCCTGCCGTCGGAGGCCTCGCCGACGACCTCGACCCCCTCCATCGACTCGAGGAGGAGCCTGAGGCCGGCGCGCACGAGGTCGTGATCTTCGGCCAGGAGGACCCGGATCCGCTTCACTCGTCCTCCCCGCAGCCGGCCTGTGCGAGCGGGAAGCGTGCCCTGACGGTCGTTCCCCGCCCCGGCGACGACTCGAAATCGATCGTGCCGCCCAGCAGCTCCGCCCGCTCCTGCATTCCGAGAATTCCGAGGCTCGTCCCGGAGGAGGCGTGCGGGAGCGTGGCGGCCTCGTCGAAGCCGAGGCCGTCGTCCGAGACGACGAGCTCCAGGTGTCCTTTCCGGGCGCCGATCCTCACGAGGACGCGGCGCGCCTTCGCGTGGCGGACGACGTTCGTGAGCGCCGACTGGGCGATCCGGAAGCAGGCGGTCCTCAGGTCGCTCGGAAGGGCGACGAGGGAGGGGCAGATCTCGAGCTTCACGTCGAGCCCCGGGCCCCGGACCTGCCGCTCCACGTACCACCGGAGCGTGTCCGCGAGCCCGGCCTCGGCCAGGAGCGAAGGGTGGAGGTCGAGCGAAAGGTCTCGAACGACACGGATCGTCCGGTCGGCGATCTCAGCGGACTCGGCGATCGGCTCGCGAGGAACCGGGCCGGGCGCCATCAGGAGCGCCTGCATCCTGAAGTGGATGGCGGCGAGCGACTGCCCGATCTCGTCGTGAAGCTCCCGGGCGATGTGACGCCGCTCCTCCTCCTGGACCTCGACGACCCGGCGCGAGAGCTCCTGGAGCCTCTCCGCGGCCTTCCTCACGGTCTCGTTCGCCTTCCTTCGCTCGGTCGCGTCCTGCGCGGCGACGATCGTCCCCCGGAAGCCGCCGTCGGCATACATGAGAGGGCTCGAGACGACGTCGGCCCAGAGCGTGGATCCGTCCCGGCGCCGGAAGGGGACTTCCCGGAAACGGACCGGTCGACCCGGAGTCCGGGAATCGCGCCGGCGCTCGACGACGAGCCCTTCGTGGCCGGGGACGACCCAGGCGGTGAGGAGGCTCCCCGTCACTTCCGCGTCCGACTCGACCGCGATGAGCTTGCGGAAGGCGGGTGAGCACCAGGTGACTGCGCCGTCTTCACCCGTGACGGCGATGCCGACCGGGACCGTGTCCGTGAGGGTCCTGTGAAACGCCTCCGACTCGCGCAGGGCGTCCTCGGCCCGCTTCTGGGCGTTGACGTCCTTCACGACGGCGAGGATGCGGGTCGGACGCCCGTCGCTGCCCCTCTCGAAGACGATTCCCCGCCCGTGCATCCATCGCCACGCGCCGTCCCTGTGCCTCAGGCGATAGAGCGTCTCGTGGACGTCCTCGTCGGTGGCCGTCTCGAACCGGGCGACTCTCTCCTCGTAGAGGGCGAGGTCGTCGGGGTGGAGGAGCACGGGAAGGACCTTGTCCCTCAGCTCCTCCGCCTCCTCCCTGGAGTAGCCCGCGAGCGAGAAGAGGTCGCGGTTCTCGAAGACGATCCGTCGCTCGGCCAGGTCGAACACGTACATCGCGTCGGGGGTCGCGCGGAATATCCTCTCGATGAACCGTTCGCGGTGCCCGAGCGCCTCCTCGGCCCGGTGCCGGTCGGTCGTGTCGAGGACGACGGCCACGCCGCCGGCGAAGGCGCCGTCGGCCTCGAGAACCGGCGCGGAGGAGACCAGGGCCCAGAACTGCGTGCCGTCGAAGCGCAGGAACCGCATCTCGGCCGGGTCCGTCGCCCGGGCGCCCTCGTTGAGGACGCGGCGCCGTTCCGCGAGGAAGGGGAGGAACTCCGGAGCGACGAGGTCCGGGATCCGGAGGCTTTCCAGCGAAGCGCCGGGTGGCACCGCGAGCAGTTCGAGGGCCTTCCTCGAGGCCCACGTGATCCGTTCGTCGTGATCGAAGGCCACGACGCCCCCGGGCAGCGTCTCGACGAGGGCCCGGTAGAAGCTCTCGGACTTCGCCAGCGCCGCCAGGGCGTTGCGGCGGACGGTGATGTCCTTGGCGACGCCCACGACCTGGCTGGGGTGGCCGTCGCCGTCCCGCGCGAACACGACCTCGCGAACCTGGAGCCACCGCCAGCTCCCCGCGGAGTCCCGGACGCGGAGCTCGCACTCGACGACGTCCTCGTCCGTGGCCGTCCGGAGCCGCGAACGCCTCTCCTCGAGCGTCGCGACGTCGTCGGGGTGCACCAGTGAGGGGAGATAGTCGGGCTCCATGGCTCCCAGCTCTTCGTCGGTGTAGCCGAGCGTTCGGGTGAGCTGCCGGTTCGCGTAGACGTTCCGCGCCAGGCCGAAATCGAAGACGTAGACGAGGTCCGGCGTCGCTTCGGCGACCCGCCGAAGGCGCTGCTCCCGACTCTGGAGGGCGGCGGCGCGCCGCCGCTCGGAGAGATCGACGACGATGGACCGCGAGAAGGCGAATCGGCCGTCCGGGTGGCAGGCCGCCGTGGCCGTGACGAGCAGGGGCAGGACGGACCCGTCCTTCCTCACCACCTCCAGCTCGAGGTCGGAAACGAATCCGGTGGCCTTGAAGCGGCAGAACGCCTTCTCGAAGTCGGCGCGGCTCGCCGGCGTGCAGAGGTCGGCCATGCGGAGCCGCCCCACGACCTCTTCCCTCGTGTAGCCGAGCCAGCCGAGCTCGGTCGCGTTGATCCGGAGGAACCGCCCCTCCTCGTCGAGCGAGTGAATCCCGACGGGCGCCCTCTCGTAGAGAT
>CALMDF010000355.1 GCA_937864895.1 uncultured Holophagales bacterium
GAATGTAGTAACCGTCGGGGAGCTTGACGGCGCTCTGGAGCTTCGCCTTCGTCTCCGTCACGAAGGACGCGACGTCGCGGCCCCGGACGTTCACCTCGACGACGACGCGGCGCTTCACGGCCTCGCGCGAGATCTGGGACGGCCCGGTGTCCAGGACGATGTCGGCCAGCTGTCCGAGCGGGACGAGGGCACCGCCGGGGGCCGCGACGGGCACGTTCCGGAGGCCCTCGATCGTCTGGGCCGCCGAGTCGTCGAACCGCACCGCAAGTGAGAAGCGGCGCTGACCTTCGAACACGGTCCCGACGATCTTCCCGGCCCGCGCCGCCTCGACCGTGTCGAGCACGTCGCCTACTGAGATGCCGTAACGGGCGCAGCGATCGCGATCGACCTTCACACGGAGCACCGGGAGACCGGCTGTCTGCTCCGCCTTCACGTCGGCCGCGCCGGGCACGGTGGCGACGACCCGCGCGATCTCCTCGCCCTTCTGCCGGAGGAGCTCGAGGTCGTCGCCGAAGAGCTTGATGCCGACGTCCGATCTCACGCCCGCGATCAGCTCGTTGAATCGCATCTCGATCGGCTGCTGGAACGAGAATCCGATGCCGGGGACGGTCTCGCCAAGAGCCTTCTCCATTCTCTCGACGAGCTCCCCCTTGGTCTTGGCCGACGTCCACTCGTCCTTCGGCTTCAGCATCACGAACACGTCCCCCAGCTCGATCCCCATGACGTCGGTGGCGAGCTCCGGGCTTCCCGACCGGCTCACGATGGTGATCACCTCCGGGAATCGTTTCAGGATCCGCTCGATCCGCCCCGTGCTGGCCGCGACCTCGGAGATACCGATGGAGGGGGGCCGGACGGCGCTGATCGAGATGTCACCCTCGTCGAGGCGGGGCAGGAACTCGCCCCCGAGCGTCGAGGCGACGACGGCGCCCACGGCGACGAGGGCGACCGCGGCGATGACCACGGGGGCCCGCCGGGAGAGGCAGACGTCGAGGCCGCGAAGGTACAGAACCCGCAGCTTTCCGACGAAGCGAGGCTCGTGGTCGTGCCCCGTCTTCTTCAGGAAGAGCGACGCGAGGACTGGGGTGAGCGTCAACGTGAGCAGGAGGGAGCCGGCGAGGGCGAAGACGACGGTCCAGGCCATCGGCTTGAACATCTTCCCCTCGATGCCCTGGAGGCTCAGGATGGGGAGGTAGACGAGGATGATGATGCCGATGCCAAAGGTGATCGGCCGGACGACCTCGTGGGCGGCCTCGGCCGTCAGCTGGCGCACCGTCTTGTTTCGCCCTTCGGGCTCGGAGAGCCGCCGGACGACGTTCTCGACGAGGACGACGGCGCCGTCCACGATCAACCCGAAGTCGATGGCCCCGAGGCTCATGAGGTTCGCCGAAATCCGCGACTCGACCATCCCCGTGAAGGCCAGGAGCATCGAGAGAGGGATCGCGGAGGCGACGATGAGGCCGGCGCGCACGTTCCCGAGGAACGCGAAGAGCACGGCGATGACGAGGATGCTCCCCTCGAGGAGATTCGTCTCCACGGTGCGGATCACCCTTCGGACGAGGGCGGCCCGATCGTAGTAGGGGACGATCCTGATGCCCTTCGGGAGCGTCGGCTGGAGCTCCTCCACAGCCTGGCGGGCACGCGTGGCCACCTGCAGCGCGTTCTCACCGGCGAGCATCTGGACGAGGCCGATCACGGTCTCGCCGTGGCCGTCCGCCGTGGCGACGCCGATTCGCAGCATCGACCCTTCCCGCACCTGCGCGACGGCGCCGACGGTGACGGGCGTTCCCTCGGGGGCGGCCTTCAGCACGATCTTCTCGATGTCGGAGAGCGAGCTGACGAGGCCCTCCCCGCGGACGATGTACTGCTCGCGGTTGTGCTCGATGTAGCCGCCGCCGGCGTTCGCGTTGCCTCGCTCGACGGCCTCGAAGACCTCCTTCAGGGAGAGGCCATGCGCCCGCAGTTTCGCGGGATCGACGACGACCTGGTACTGCTTCGGAAGGCCGCCCCAGGTGTTGACTTCCGTGACGCCGGGAACGGCGCGCAGCCGGGGCGCGATCATCCAATCGAGGATCGTCCGGCGCTCCATCGCGGAGACGCCGTCCCCCTCGACAGTGAACTGGAAGACGTCGCCGAGCCCGGTCGTGACCGGACCCAGCTCGGGAGTGCCCAGACCCTCCGGGATCGCTTCGCGTGCCTGGACGAGGCGCTCGGAGACGAGCTGGCGGGCGAAGTAGACGTCGACCCCGTCCTCGAAGACGATCGTCACCGCAGAGAGGCCATAGCGGGAGATGGAGCGGATCTCCTGGAGCTTCGGAAGGCCGTTCATCGCGGCCTCCACCGGGTACGTCACGAACTGCTCCATCTCCACGGGCCCGAGGGCCGGAGCCTTCGTGAGGACCTGTACCTGGACGTTCGTGATGTCGGGCTGGGCGTCGATCGGGAGCTGCGTCAGGGAGTAGGCGCCGCCGGCGATGAGGAGGACCGCGGCCAGTAGGACGATCGCCCGGTTTTCGAGGCTGAGGTCGACGAGCCGCCGCAGCACCTCAGTCCTCCTCCACGAGCGAGGCCTTGGCGAACTCCGACTTCAGGACGAAGCTCCCTTCGGTGGCGACGACGTCGCCAGCCTTGATGCCGGCGAGAATCTCGGTGAAGCCCTCGAAGCTGTGTCCGACCTCGACGTAGTGCCGTTGGAAGACGCCGGGCTCGACCTGAACGAAGACAGTCGAGCGACCCTCCAGCGTCTGGATGGCCGACTGGGGAACGGCCACGATCGGGTGCGCCTCGCTCTGCGGCTTCGGGACATCGACCTGGGCAGTGACGAAGAGACCCGGGCGGAGCTTCTCCGAACGGTTCTCCACCGTCGCGCGGACCCGGACGCTCCTGGTCTGTGGATCGACGACGCTGCCGAGGAAGTCCACGCGGCCACGGAAGGTCTCCTGGGGATACGCGTCGGTTCTCAGCGTTACGGACAGCCCTTCGTGAAGGAGGGCGAGGTCTTTCTCGTAGGCGTTGAGGAACACCCAGACCGACCCCAGGTCGGCGATCGTCATGAGCGGCTGCAGCGCCTCGAAGAGGGCGCCGGAGGTCACCTTTCGGTCGATGACGCGGCCGGCGAAGGGAGACCGGAGAGTCAGCGAGGCGCCGTCGGCCGCGGAGAGCCTGTGGTCGACGGCATTTGCCCGTAGGCGCGCGATCGTCTCTTCGCTGTCCCCATAGAGGTGGAGCGTTCTCTCGGCGGAAGCGACGGCGGTCTTCTTCGCCAGGTAGTCGCCTTCGCGAGCCTGGAACTCCCCGGCGCTGATGGCATTCGCCTCGACGAGCTTCCGGGCTCTCTCGTAGGCGCTGGCCGATACGTTGAAGCTCGAGAGCTCCGTCACGAACTCCTCACGCGTCCGACCGAGGTCCACGCTCTCGATCACGAGGAGCGGATCGCCGGGGTTCACGCGAGCGCCCAGGACGACGGGAATCGACGTCACCCGGCCCTTTACGATGGCGGCGACCTGCAGGAGGCGGTGTTCGTGGAATCCCACACTGCCTGTGAGAGAGAGGAGGTGCGACAGGTCGACGACCTGGACCTTCCACGTCGTGATGCCGGCTTCGGCGATCGCGGCGGCGGTGAGATGGACGCGCTGCGGGGTCGCAGGCTCTTCGGCCTTCTCGGCGGTTTTCGCGGGGGCTTCAGGCGCGGGAGAGGCATCGCGGCCCTTCCCGCAGCCGGCGAGAGCGACGGCGGCGGAAAGGGCGAGGCCGGAAAGGAGGATGGTGGGCTTCCTGTTCACTTGCTATCTCCCGTGGTGTCGTCGTTCGGGCCGAGGAGCCGCCGAAGCTCCGCGATCGCGGTCGCGAGCTCGAAGCGGGCGCGGATCTCCTCGCGGCGGGCCTCGCGGGCCGTGCGCTGGGCGTCGAGGAGGTCGAGGAGGGACGTCTCGCCCTCCTCGAAGAGGAGGCGGGCGAGGCGGACGCTCTCGGCGGCGGATGGGAGGAAGTCTCCCTCGAGCGAGGCGACCTGAACGGCGAGCGTCTCGACGTCCCGGCGGCGTGTCGCGAGGTCGGCGAGGAGGGAGAGGAGCTCGCGCTCGGCGTTGGCGGCCTGGAGGCGGCTTTCGGCCTCGGCCCGGGCGACGTCGCCACGCCGGGCGTTCCAGAGGGGCAGGGAGAGGCCGAGGGCGCCTCCCCAGGCCTCGCGATCGAGCTCGTTCTGCCGGAAGAAGGAGAAGCCGAGGTCCGGGACGCGGCCTCTGCGGGCGCTCGAGAGGAGCGACGCGGCGCGGGCGGCCTCGGCGCGGGCGCGGATCAGCGCCGGGCTTCGCTCGAGGGC
>CALMDF010000356.1 GCA_937864895.1 uncultured Holophagales bacterium
TCCTGGAGGACCGTCATGCCGGCCCCGCCCATCTCGTCGAGGTTCAGGTAGACGGAGGAGATGCGCTCGTCGTCCTTCGCCGCCGCGAGGGCGTCGAGGACGTCCCGGAGGAGCGTCTGCTCCTCGCCTCCGCCCGCGAGCCCCGCGACGAGGTCCTGGGGCGAACGGGCGGAGACCTGCTCGACGAGGTTGCCCTTCGGGGCGACGACGAGCGCGGCCCCTTTCTCGACTTTCGGCCCTCCGGCGACGACGGCGGCCAGGAGGCCGACGACGAGGGCCAGGAAGAGCACGTTCACGAAGACCCGGCGGGACTGGTCGAGGCCCCGGCCGAGGGAGGAGAAGAATCGTCCGGGAAGCGAGCGGGAGCGGTCGTCGTTCATGGGGCTCATACCTCTTTCGAGGTGACTGTACGGCGAAACGGGCCTCGTGGGTTCGAGAGCCGGTCGCAGCTTCTTCCGGCCTCGACGCGGGCCTTCACGCCCTCGGGACGAGGTGGATCGAAGGCGCCTTCACGACGGCGAAGACGTCGGCCCCCTCCTCCAGGCCGAGGTCGGCCCGGGAGGCGCGCGTGACGAGAGCGGAGAGGCGGGCCTCTCCCGAGGAGAGGGCGACCCTCACGAGCGGCCCCTCGGACGTAACCGCCGTCACCCGGCCCGGGAGGTGGTTCCGGGCGCTGCTCCGGGTGCCGCCGTCCCGCTCCAGGACGACGTCTTCGGCCCTGAGGAGGATCCAGACGTCGCCCGCGAGGCCCCGATCGACGGCCGTGAGCCTGAGGCCGTGGGACTCCACGGTGGCGAGTCCGTCGCCGGAGGCGACGACCCGGCCCGCGAGCACGGTGTCGACGCCGACGCAGCGCGCGACCTCGTGGTCGGCCGGACGTTCGAAGACATCCCCGACAGGGCCCTGCTGGTGGATCCGGCCACCGACCATCACCGCCATCCGGTCGCCGAGGGCGAGCGCCTCGATGCGGTCGTGGGTCACGACGATGGTGGGGACGCCGACCTGGCGCAGCAGGGAACGGAGCTCCCCGCGAAGCTCCTCGCGGGTCGGGGCGTCGAGGGCGGAGAGGGGCTCGTCGAGGAGGAGGAGCCGGGGCGACGAAGCGATCGCACGGGCGAGGGCGACGCGCTGCCTCTCGCCGCCCGAGAGCTCGGAGGGGGACCGGTGCCCGAGGGTCTGGAGCCTCAGGAGAGCGAGCGCCCGGGCCGTCTTCCGCTCGCGCTCGGCCCTGTCGTGACGGTGGAGGCCGAACGCGACGTTCTCCCGCACGGTCAGGTGGGGGAAGAGGGCGTAGCTCTGGAAGAGGAGGCTGACGCCCCGGTGCCGGGCCGGGACGAAGACGCCTCGCCGGGTGTCGAGCCACGTCTCTCCCGCGTTCACGATGGTCCCTTCGTCGGGCCGGTCGAGCCCGGCCAGCGCGCGCAGGACGGTCGTCTTTCCCGATCCCGAGGGGCCGAAGAGGACCGTCACCGGCCCGTCGCCGCCGGGAAGGACGAGGTCGGCGGAAATCGCCGGCCCGCCCCGGAAGCGCCTCACGAACCGGGCTTCGAGGCTGTCTGCCATGCGTTCGGCGTCCGGCGCTGGAGGGCGTAGGTGATGGCGAGGACGGAGAAGGAAACGCCGAGGAGGACGAGCGACGTGGCCCCCGCGGAGGCGTAGTCGAGGGCCTGGACGTGGTCGTAGATGGCGACGGAGACGGTCCGCGTCTCCCCGGGGATGTTTCCGCCGACCATCAGGACGACGCCGAACTCGCCGAGCGTGTGCGCGAACGAGAGGACGAGCCCCGTGACGACCCCGGCCCGCGAGAGGGGGAGGACGACGCGGAAGAAAGTCCGGAGCGGCGAGCAGCCGAGGGACGCGGCCGCCTCGAGGAGGGTCCGTTCGACGGCCGCGAACGACGCGGCGAAGGGCTGGACCGCGAAGGGAAGGCTGTAGAGGACCGAGGCGACGAGGAGCCCCTCGAACGTGAAGGGGAGCCGCGTGCCGAAGAGAGACTCGACCGCCCTCCCCACCGGCCCGTTCGGGCCGAGGAGGAGGAGGACGTAGAAGCCGAGGACGGTCGGGGGGAGGACGATCGGAAGGGCGACCACCGCCTCGACGAGGGGCTTCCAGCGAGCTCTCGAAAAGGCGAGCCAGGCGGCCAGCGGGAGGCCCAGTGCGAGGAGGATGGCCGCCGTGGCGGCCGAGAGCTTCAGGCTGAGGACGAGGGCGGGAACGTCGACGCTCAGCGGGCGCCTCCCGAAAGGCGGATCTCCGTGGCGATGAGACGCCCGTCGAGCCGGGGCTTCCAGTCCAGCCGGGTCGAGACCGCCCAGGCGTCGGGCTGGTGGTAGAGGGGGACGAGGGGCGCTTCGTCGGTGGCGATCCGGATCGCCTCCTCGAGAAGCGCGAGGCGCGAGGTGCTGATGAAGACGGAATGGCTCGCGTCGACGAGGCGGTCGATGTCGCGGTTGACGTAGCCCGGGTTGAAGACGCCGGTCGCCCCGCCCTGGACGCGGCTTCGGACGCAGTCCCTGAGGAACCCGCCCGCGTCGGCGGCGTCGAACCCCCAGCCGCTCAGGAAGAGCCCGACGCGTCCCTCCCGGGTCTCGAGGAGGAGCTCGCCCCACGGCATCGGTTTGAGGGTGACGCGGAAGCCGACGGCGTCGAGCATCTCCTTCAGGAGCTTCGCGACCCCCTCGGCCTCGGGGTCGGACCTGTGTGCGAGAGTCGCGTCGCGGGGCAGGCGGTACCCGGCGCCCGCGAGGAGCGTCCGGGCGCCGGCCGGGTCGAACGGGGTCGCGGGAAGAGAAGCGGGGTACCCGACGACCGTCGCCGGCACGATCTGGGTGGCCGCGGTCGCGCTGCTCCCCGTCGCCTCCAGGGCGAGCCTGCCGCGGTCCACCGCTCGCGCGACGGCCCGGCGGACCGCGACGTCGTGGAACGGGTTCGGGCGCCCGTCGACGAGGGCGGGGCCGTTCATCCAGAGGTAGTGCGTTGTGAGGCCCGGGGACGTCGCGAAGCGCACCCCCTCGGGGGGAGCTCGGCGGGCCGCGGGAGCGGAGATCTCCGCGATGTCGGTCTCTCCGCGGGCGACGGAGCGGACGCCGTCGCCGCGTTTCGGCAGGGGGGCGATGCGAAGAGAGGGGATGGCCGGCGGGCCCGCCCAGTGATTCTCCCAGGCCACGAGGTCGAGGGCGCCGGCCGGGTCCCAGGCGGCGACGCGGTAGGGCCCGGTGCCCACGGGCGTCGCCTCCACTTCGGCGCGGCTCGAGCCGCGGGCGACGAAGACGAGCGTCAGCTCGTGGAGGAGGAGGGCGTCGGGAACCGAGGTCCTGATCCGGATCGCGAGGGGCCCGGTCGCCTCCACCTCGGAGACGGCCCAGAGCGCGCCCCGGGCGGTGGACTCGGGCGCCGTGCGGGCCCGGTCGAGAGCGCTGGCGACGACGGCGGCGTCGAGGAGGGTCCCGTCGTGGAAGAGGACCCCCGGCCTGAGGGCGAAGACCCAGGTGTTCTCGTCCGGAGTCGACCATCGCGTCGCCAGCGCCGGGACGATCTGGAGCTGGGGGTCGTAGGCGACGAGCGGCTCGAAGACGTTCGAGAGGGCCGAATACGTCGTTCCCTCGGTGAGGGTCGGGTCGAGGGAGAGGACCGGCGTGCCCGGCGCGAGCGTGACGGCGCGCGCCGCGCCGGTCTCGGGGGGCCTGCGGCAGGAGACGCCGAGGACGCCGAGAAGGACGAGGACGGCGGCGAGGTCCCTGCGTGGCACGGACTCCGATTATGGCGCTTCGGGGACGGCGGACCGGAGGACGAAGTCTCCGGTGGGCTGGTGCCGGGCCCCGGGAAACGCGTTTCAGGGCCGCTTCGACCTCCACGCCGACGACTTCGTCTCGACGCCGGCGCGTCAGGCTCGAGGAGGACGGGCGCTCGCTCGAGGGGACCATCCTCCCGGCCCTCCCGGCGGGGACGACGGTGGCGGTGAAGGTCAGCTACCGGCCGGCCTGAGGCAGGCCCCGTTCGTCCGGATGACCTCGGAGTAGAAGCGGGCGCTCGCCTTGGGCGTCCGTTTCTGCGTCGCGAAGTCGACGTGGACGATGCCGAAGCGCTTGCGGTAGCCGTGGGCCCACTCGAGGTTGTCGAGGAGCGACCAGACGAAGTAGCCCTTCACGTCCACGCCGTCGGCGATTGCGCGGCGGACGGCGCCGAGGTGCGCGTCGAGGTAGGCGACCCGGAGGGGGTCCTCGAGAAGCGGCCCGTCCACGACGGGCGGTCCGTAGAAGGCTGCGCCGTTCTCGGCGACGAAGAGCGCGACGTTTCCTTATCGCCGGCGGAC
>CALMDF010000357.1 GCA_937864895.1 uncultured Holophagales bacterium
TATTTCAACATCGCCCTGCAGGGCGTCTTCCCTCCGCGGACCTGAGGGCCGGGCGGGAAGCGGTCGTGGCGGGAGCGGGCGTGGCGGACGAGGAGGCGATGGCGGCGAACGGCACGGCGCCCGTGGCGCTTCGCCCCGCGGCGCCCGAGGACCGCGACCTCCTCTTCCGCGTCTACGCCTCGACCCGCGAGGAGGAGCTCGCGGCCGTCGCCTGGCCGCCCGGGGCGAAGGAGGCCTTCCTCCGCCAGCAGTTCGACGCGCAGGACGCCTGGTGGCGGACGCACTACTCCGGGGCGACGTTCGAGGTGATCGTCGTCGACGGCCGCGACGCCGGGCGGCTCTACCTCTGGGAAGGGGCGGCGGAGATCCGGGTCGTCGACGTCGCGCTCGTCCCGGAGGCGCGCCGCGGCGGCGCCGGGACGAGGCTCCTCCGCGACGTGCAGCGGCGCGCGGCTGAGGCGGGGAAGTCCGTCACGATCCACGTCGAGCGGCTGAACCCCGCCCTTCGCCTCTACGAGCGGCTCGGCTTCCGCCTCGTCGAGGACAAGGGGGTCTATCTCTTCCTCTCGTGGAGCCCCGATGCGGTCAGCTGAAGACGGCCTCGTAGAGCATCCGGCCGTCCTTCGGGCCGATCGGCACGAGGAAGACGTCGAGCGTTCCGAGGGTGTCGTGCGAGAGGCTCCACGTCCGCTGCGGCAGGACGGGCCGGAGCGGCCCGTGGAAGACGAGCGAGAAGGGCTCGGTGCGAAGGTCGGGGGCGTCGGCCCGCGGCGCTCTCGTGCCGTGCGGCTCGACGGCCCCGAGCGTGAGCTCGAGCGTGCCGTCCGGGAAGACGACGGCGAAGGCCGTTCCGACCTGGGATCTGAAGGTTTCCAGCGTGATCGTCTCGGGCACGGTGTCCTCCACCAGCGGAGAGGATGCCCGCGCCGCGGTTCTTCGACAAGCGTGCGGATGCACGCGCGCCGCCGGGACGCGCTCGGGCCCCGGGCCGCGCGCGTTGCGTGAGGAGTGCCATGGAAGTCACACGGAAGTCGTTTCTCACGAGTGCCGCGATCGGTCTCGCGGGCCTGACCGCTCTTCCGGGCGGTGTGCTCGCCGCCCCTCCGGACGATCCCGATGTGGGACCCCTCGGCCTCCGCGGGGCGGTCGGCGAGACGTTCTACGCCCGCGGCGCGAACGGAGTCCTCGTCCCGCTCGGCCTCGACCGGTCGGTCGACGTCCGCTCCGACGCGGACTCGGAGCAGTTCAGCCTCTACTTCACGGCCGCGGAGCCGTACTCCCTCTCGGAGGGGACGTGGAAGCTCGTGTCGGCGAACGGGCGGCGGGTCTACGACGTCTTCCTCGTCCCGGCCGCGACGAACGCGGCCGGCGAGCGCCTCTACCGCGCCGACTTCTGCCTGCTGAAGGGCGCCCGGCGGCCCCCGGCCCGGCGCTGACGGCGCCTCAGATGGGGCGAATCGCGAAGACGGCACCGTCCTCGAGGAGGACGTAGAGCCGGCGTTCCGGCCCGGGCGCCAGGTCGACGACCGCGGGGACGGCGGCGTCTTCCTCCCTGCCGAGGAGAAGCGCCAGGGCGAGACGCGAGAGGGCGCCGAGCGGCGCTCCGTCGGGCTGGAATCGGGCGAGGACGGTCCCCTCGGGATCGCGGGGAGAGGCCGAGACCCAGAGGCTCCCCTCGCCGTCGAAGCGGCAGGCGGTCGGCGCCTCGAGCGCGTCGGCACCGGAGCCTTTCCCGGCCCGGAACGGGGCCGGCCCCGCGGGTCCGGCGACGACGACGCGGCTCGCTTCGCCCTCGCGAAGGACGGCGTGCACGGTCCCGCGGGCGTCCACGTCGAAGGAGACGACCTCCGAGTCTTCGCCCCCGAGCGCCCGGGCGGGCCCCGGCTTCGCCTCGTCGAAGGCGAGGACGGAGCCTCCGGACGCGGCCCACAGGACGTGCTTCCCGTCCGTGCGGAGGCCCGTCACGTTCCGTCCGGCGTCGAGCGTCGCGGGGCGCCCGCGCCCGGGGCGGTGGACCTCGAGGAGGGGACCGCCCGTCGAGACGAGGAGGTCCCCGTTCCGCCTCCGGAGCGCGACCCCGGCGGGGGGCGAGGCGGGGCGGGCGGCCTCGGCGGGCGAGGAAGCGGACGGGAGCGTGAACCGGAGGACGCGCCCGACGCCGGCGCTCGCGAGGTAGAGGCGCCCGGAACGGTCGGCGTCGAGGGCGACGGGCCGGGTGGCGCCGGGGACGGCGACCGGGGCCTCGACGGCAAGGCCCGAGACGGCGCCGAGGACCGTCGCCAGGGCGACCCCGTCACCGAGCGGGAGCGGCGAGAGCTCGAACGGGGTGCGGGGCGTGGACTCGCCGGGGAGGAGGTCCCCGAACGCGATCGGCACGCGGAGCCCGACCGGCACCGGCGAGACGGTCGACCGCCCGATGTCCTCCCGCCTCGTGGGCGTGGCCGACAGGAACCGGAGCTCGAGACCGGCGAGGAGGAGGCCGGACCCGTTGTGGAGGCGGACCTCGCCCCGGAGGCGCGCCCCCTCGACGGCGAGGCCCGACACCTCGAGCCGCAGAGGGCCGGCCCCGCCGGGGACCTTCAGCTGATAGGGCCCCGCCGCGAGGGCCTCGCCGCTCCCCTTGAGGGCGACCGCGAACGCGAGGCCCTGCTCGGGAGGAGCGTCCGTAGCCGCCTGCAGGCCGAGCGCGGGCGCGGCGGCGAGGGCGAGAAGGAGCGTGGGAAGAGCCGGCCTCACGCTTCGATGGTACCCGCCGCCCCGTCCCCTCGTGGGATGATCCTCGCCCCACCGCGATGACCACCCCTTCCGAGGAGCCCCACCACATGAGACAGATTCCGACGGACCTCGTGCCCGCCTTCCTCCTCGTCTGCGTGCTCGCCGCCGTCCTCGGGCCGCGCGACGCCCGGGCCGGGGAACCCCTCTCGTATCCCGCCACGCGGACCGTCGACGCGAAGGACGTCCTCCACGGCGTCGCGGTGCCCGACCCCTACCGCTGGCTCGAGGACGCCTCGACGCCCGAGGTGAAGGCGTGGATGGCGGCGCAGGACGGCCTGACGCGGGGCGAGCTCGCGAAGAGCCCGGCCCGCGCGAAGCTCCTCGCGCGCCTGAAGGAGCTGGCCTACCTCGACTCGGTCTCCGCGCCGGCGAAGCGCGGGGGCCGCGTCTTCCTGACGCGCCGCCACGCGACGAAGGAGAAGTCCGTCGTCTCCTGGAAAGAAGGGAAGGCCGGCGAGGAGAAGGTCCTCTTCGACCCGAACGCCTGGTCGAAGGACGGGAGCGTCTCGCTCGGCGACTGGCAGCCGAGCTGGGACGGCAGAAAGGTCGCCTACCAGCTGAAGGAGAACAACTCCGACGAGGCGACGCTCCGCGTGATCGACGTCGCGACCGGGCAGGTCTCCGGGATCGACGTCATCGAGGGGGGGAAGTACGCGAGCGCCTCGTGGACCCCCGACGGGGCGGGCTTCTACTACACGTGGCTCCCGACGGACCCGAAGATCCCGGTGGACGAGCGACCCGGGTACCAGGAGGTCCGTTACCACCGCCTCGGCGAGGACCCGGGAGGGGACCGCGTCGTCCGCGAGCGGCTCGGCGACCCGACGGCCTTTCTCGGGGCCGGTGTCTCGCGCAACGGCCGCTGGCTCGTCCTCTCGATCCAGCACGGCTGGACGTCGAACGACGTCCTCTACCGCGACCTCTCCGATCCGAAGCAGGCCGACCGCTGGACGCCGCTCGTCGTCGGCACCGAATCCCAGTGGAGCGTCGAGGTCTTCGGCGACCGCTTCATCGTCACGACGAACGACGCCGCGCCGAAGGGCCGCGTCCTCGAGGTCGACCCCCTCCGCCCGGCGCGGAAGGAGTGGAAGGAGGTGGTCCCCGAGAGGTCCGACGCGACCCTCGTCTCCGCTTCCGTCCTCGGCGGGCGGCTCGCCCTGAACTACCTGAAGGACGCCTCCTCGCTCCTCGAGGTGAGGGAGCTCGACGGGACGTTCGTCCGCGAGGTGAAGCTCCCCGGTCTCGGCACGGTCGGCGGGCCCTCGGGCCTGCCCGAAGAGGACGAGGCGTACTACTCCTTCGAGTCGTACACGACGCCGCGCGAGGTCCACGCGATGTCGATGAAGACGGGGGCCCAGGAGCTCTGGTCCCGGCTGAAGGTGCCGGTCGACCCGTCGGCCTACGAGGTCGAGCAGGTCTTCTTCCCGTCGAAGGACGGGACGCGCCTCTCGATGTTCCTCGTCCACAGGAAGGGCCTGAAGCGGGACGGGACCTCCCGCGCGCTCCTCTACGGCTACGGTGGTTTCCAGGTGAGCGAGAC
>CALMDF010000358.1 GCA_937864895.1 uncultured Holophagales bacterium
CCCCGACGACGCCCTGCCGCGCGTCCTCGCCGACGGCTCGCTCCTGAAGTCCGCCGTCTGGAACCTCGCGCAGAACGCGATCCAGACGATGGAGTCCGAGGGCGGGACGCTCCACGTCTCGGGGTGGCTTGCGGCCGCTTCCCCCGACGAGGGTCCCCGACTCGTCCTCGCCTTCGAGGACGAGGGCCCCGGGATCGAGCCCGATCACCTTCCACGGCTCTTCGAGCCCTGGTTCTCGACGAAGGAAGCGGGCGTCGGGCTCGGGCTCGCGATGGTGAAGCGGATCGTCGAGGAGCTCGGCGGCCGGGTCGAGGCGGGAAACCGGGCCGGCGCCCGGGGGGCCGTCTTCCGGATCTGGATCCCCCTCGCGCCCGTGGCTTCGGAGTAACCTCGCCGCGTGAACGAACGCGCCCCGCGCGCCACCCTTCTCGTCGTCGACGACGAGAAGCACCAGCGCGAGTCCCTCCAGATGATCCTCGAAGACGAGGGGTACCGCGTCACGGCCGCCGCCGACGGCCGCCAGGCCCTCGTCCTCGCCGGCGAGACCCACCCCGAGGTGGTCCTGACCGACCTGAAGATGCCGGGGCTCTCGGGCATGGACCTCGTCCGCGCCCTGGCCGAGGGCCCGCTGCCGCCGCGCGTCATTCTCATCACCGCGCACGGCTCCGTCGAGCGGGCCCGCGAGGCGCACCGCCTCGGCGCCTTCGACTACATGAGCAAGCCCGTCGTCGCCGACGAGCTCCTCTTCCGGGTGGAACGGGCCCTCGAGAGCCACCGGCTCGCCGAGAAGACGCTTCGCCTCGAGCGGCGCCTCAAGGGCGACCCCCTCGAGGCGATGGTCGGCGAGAGCAGCGCGATGCGGGAGGTCTTCCGCCTCGTCGAGAAAATCGCCCCGACGCAGTCGACGGTCCTCGTGAGAGGCGAGTCGGGCACGGGCAAGGAGCTCGTCGCCCGGGCCGTTCACGCCCGCTCGGCGCGGTCGTCGCGCCCCTTCCAGGCGATCAACTGCGCCGCGATCCCCGAGAATCTCCTCGAGAGCGAGCTCTTCGGCCACGAGAGGGGGAGCTTCACCGGCGCGGAGGCCCGCAAGGCCGGCCTCTTCGAGGCGGCCTCGGGCTCGACGCTCTTCCTCGACGAGATCGGCGACCTGTCGCTTCCGCTGCAGGGGAAGATCCTCCGTGCCCTGCAGGAGCGCGAAGTCCGGCGCGTCGGCGGCAACGAGACGATCCCCGTCGACGTCCGCGTGGTCGCCGCGACGAACCGCGACCTCGAGGCGATGATGAAGGCGGGCCAGTTCCGCGAGGACCTCTTCTACCGCCTGAACGTCATCCCCATCGTCCTTCCTCCCCTGCGCGAGCGCTCGAGCGACATCCCGGCCCTCGTCCACCGGTTCCTCGAGAAGGCGAACGCGACCCACGGGACCTCGGTGGGAGAGATCGACGCCTCGGCCCTCGACCTCCTCGTCCGCCACCCCTGGCCCGGAAACATCCGGCAGCTGGAGAGCGTCGTGGAGCGGGCCGTCCTCCTCTGCGAGGGGACGGTCGTCAGGCCCGCGGACCTCCCTCTCGAGATCCGCCTCCAGACGGCCCCCGCGGCCCGCCCCTACGGCTTCGAGATCCCCCAGGAAGGGATCGACATCGAGGAGCTCGAAAGGCAGCTCATCGTCCAGGCCATGGAGCGGTCGGGCTGGGTCATCGCGCGCGCCGCGAGGCTCCTCGGCCTCACCTACCGCACGCTCCAGTACCGCCTCGAGAAGTTCGGCATCCGGAAGCCGGCCTGAAAAGGGCCGGCTCACGACCGGGAATCCCGCGAAGACCACGGAGACGTAGACGTTGGAGATGACCTACCGACCCACGACCCTCGGCGAGCTCCGGGAAGCAGGCTATCGGCACCGGTCCGTGCGCGACGAGATGCGCGAGAACCTCCTCGGCATGCTCGCCCGCGGGGAAAACCCCTTCCCGGGGATCCTCGGGTACGACCGGACGGTCGTCCCCGCCCTCGTGAACGCCGTCCTCGCCCGGCACGACCTCATCCTCCTCGGCCTTCGCGGGCAGGCCAAGACGCGCATCCTGCGCGCCCTCGTGAACCTCCTCGACGAGGAGATCCCGGTGATCCTCGGCTCCGACCTGAACGAGTCGCCGTTCGCCCCGTTCACGAAGTTCGCGAGGAGCCTCGCCATCACGGCCGGCCCCGACCTCCCCGTCGCGTGGCTCCCCCGCGAGGCGCGTTACCGCGAGAAGCTCGCGACGCCCGACGTGACGATCGCGGACCTCATCGGCGACGTCGACCCGGTGAAGGCCGCGACGCTCAAGAAGACCTTCGCGGACGAGGAGGTGATCCACTACGGGATCATTCCCCGGACGAACCGCGGCATCTTCGCGATCAACGAGCTGCCGGACCTCGCCCCCCGCATCCAGGTGGGGCTCCTGAACATCCTCGAGGAGAGGGACCTGCAGATCCGGGGCTTCCCCGTGAGGATCCCCCTCGACGTCGTGATGGTCTTCTCGGCGAACCCCGAGGACTACACGAACCGCGGGAACATCATCACGCCGCTGAAGGACCGGATCGCCTCGCAGATCCTCACCCACTACCCGCGCGAGGTCGCGACCGCGAAGGCGATCACCGGCCAGGAGGCCTGGAGCGACCGGGACCTCGACGGCGTGGAGGTGCGCTTCCCCGACGCCTTCGCGACCCTCGTCGAGGAGGTCGCCTTCGCCGCCCGGCGGAGCGACCTCGTGGACCAGACCTCGGGCGTCTCGGCCCGGATGCCGATCGCCATGCGCGAGCTCCTCGTGTCGAACATGGAGCGGCGCGCCGTCCTCGCGGGCGAGAAGGTCGTCGCCCCGCGCCTCGTCGACCTCTTCGCGACGCTCCCCGCCATCACGGGGAAGGTCGAGATGGTCTTCGAGGGCGAGCAGCAGGGGGCCGAGATCGTCGCGAGGAAACTGATCGGCGACGCGGTGAAGGGGCTCTTCGAGTCGACGTTCCCGCCCGTCGACGGCCCCCGTGCCCGGGGCGAGCGGGCGCGCCGCCGCGAGGCGGACGAGGACGAACCCGCCGCGTTCGGGCGCGAGCGAAACCCGCCGCCGATCGCCGGCCCGTACGGGCCCGTCGTCAACCACTTCAGGAACGAGCGGAAGGTCCTCCTCTCCGACGAGAGCCCCTTCTCCCGCCACCTCGCCGACCTCGACTCGATCGACGGCCTCGCCGAGGTCGTCTCCGGCCACGCGAAACCCGCCGACGACTTCGAGCGGGCCTTCCTGATGGAGCTCGTCCTCGAGGGCCTCGTCCAGAGCCTCCGGATCGCGCGTGAGGACCTCGACTCCACGGTCACCTACGCCGAGATGGCCCGGCTCAACCTGATGAGGAGCCGGGGCTAGGGAACGGTCTTCGGGGGAGGCCCGGGGAGGGGGCGCCTCAGGCCCGCCGCGAGGAGGAGCCCGAGGAGCAGGAACGCCCCGAAGGAGCCCTGCACCAGGAAGCGGTTCAGCGTCGTGTCGGCGAGACCGAGGGGGTCCCAGTGGATCGAGTACACGACGAACCCGAGCCCGAGCGGACCGGCGAGGAGGGCCGCCGCCGAGAAGGCCGCGCGGCCGGAGAGGGCTCTCGGAAAGAGGACGGCCAGGAATCCCAGGAGCGGCCAGAGAAGGCCCCAGTAGCGAACCCTGGTCAGCTCCGCGAGGAGAAGCGGCAGGACCGAAGCGGCTTTCTTCGCCATCACGAGCGGCTCGAGGCGGGCGTTGGCGAGGACGGCACCGTAGTCCTCGTCGTAGCGGTTCGGGATCGGGTCCCGAAAGGCCTCGAGCAGCAGGACCGACGAGCCGACGAAGAGGGCGATCGGGACGGCCGTGAGGACGACCCTCCGAAACCGTGCCCGTCTCGCCGGGCCCGGGCAGGCTCGGAGACCCGCCGCGGCCAGGGCGGCGGCGGCGAGGAGGAGCCAGAGGGCGAGAGGAAGGCCTTCGTTCTTCGTCAGGACAGCGGCAGCGAGAAGCAGGCCGGCGACGGCCCCCGTCCGGATCCCCGCGCGGCCGAGCAGGACGACCGCGAGGGCGGCCCCGAGAAGCGCGGCGAGCGGCATGTCCGAGAAGGCTCCCGCCGCGCCTCCATGGGTCTCGAAGGCGAGGAACGGCGTCGACGAGGCGAGCGAGGTCGCGATCGCGGCCGCCCCCGGGCTTCGCGAGAGGACGCGGACGGCGCGGAACAGGATCGCGAGGAACGAGACGAAGAAGAGGGGGTGAACGGCGCGCCCCGATCGCTCGTCTTCGGGGGCCGAGACGATCTCGAGCCCCGTCACCTGGACGAGCGCGACGAGCGGCGGGTACCGGGGATGCGACGTCCAGGCCCACGGGTCCGTCAGGGCGCTCGGCGTCGCCGTTCGTTCCATCCTGACGAGGCGGGCGAGCGGGCTCCAGGTCATCCGGCCGTCCCAGTCGAAGACGGGCCACGACAGGGCCCCGAGGACGAGGAGACCGCCGGTGGCCGCGGCGACGACCCCGGCCACGACACCGGGGTGCGAGGGACGGCGCGGACGGACGAAGCCGAGGTCTCTGGTTCGGCCGAACGCCCAGAGGACCAGGGGGAGCACGACGATCGGGAGGAGGGTCGTCCGCCTCATCGGGAGCCCGGCCACCCGCGAGGCGGCGAGAGCGAGCACCCCGCACCAGGCCGCCCCGAGCAGCCACGCCATCGCGAGCCGGGAGACGAGGGAAGAGCGGAAGACCCGTGGCGACAGGCCCGAGAGAGGCCAGCCCGCGACGAAGGGGACGCAGGCCGAGAGGAGTCCCGCGAGGATCGGCGCGTCTCCACCGACCGCGGTCATCGGGACCGCTCCACGGCCTGCTTCGGGTAGGCGCGCCATCTGCCGTCCGCAGTCCGGAAGACCACCTCGACGAGGAACCGGTCCCCGGACGCGACGCTCTCCGGCACCGTGAGACGGAAGCCGGCCCGGGGGCACGGCCCGACGGAAGGGACGACCGCTTCGACGTCGGGGCGCGGCACCCGGCAAGGACGTGTCACCGGCACGGACTTCCCGTTCAGGAGCACCGCGGCGACCTCGCACGAGACGCCCCCGAATCCCTGGCACCACCCGCTCACCCTGATCTTCCCGGTCGGCTCGAAGACGACCTCGTCGACCGCGGCGGGAAGCAACGTGTCCTCGATGCCGAGCGACCCCGGGTCGAACCGCCCGAAGAGCCCGGCGCCGGCAGCCACGGCGGGCGGGTCCTCGTCGTTTTCGACGACGACCGTCGCGCCGGGGGGAACGGCCGGCTCACCGTCGAGCTCGCCGTACCGCCGAAGGAGCATGGCCTTTCGTGGGAGGGCCGCGTGACGGAGAGAGATGGCCGTGAGCGCTCCGGGTCCGTCGGGATCCGCCAGGAGGAGATAGGAGCCGTCCGGGGGGACCGCCCTCCGGAGCTCGTCGACCGCTTCCCGGAAACCGGGCCCCCTCTCCTCGCCCACGAGCACCTCGAGGGGCGTCGTCCACCCCTGGCGCACCTCCCGCCGGATCTGCCGGGCGGCCCGCAGCCAGAGCGGAATCACGCAGAGGAGCGCGGCCAGGACGGCCACCCGGAACGCAACGCGGCGAAACCCGAGCGGCAGCACGAGTCGAAGTGCGTCGAGAGCCCGGCGCCCCACGCCACGAGTCCGGGAGAGCCCGCAGATCGTAGGATGTTACGGCCATGGACGTCCGCTACGGCGAGCTCCCCCTCGATCTCCTTCGGGCGCTCTTCACGTTCGAGGAGCTGCTGAAGCTCTTCCTCGACCTCGTGACGCGGCTCGGGGGAGACGTGGAGGAGGCGCTCGACGTCATGCGGCGGCTCCAGGAGCGGGGCATCCTCGACCCGAAGCTCGACCTCGACGCCTTCGTCGCCGCCCTGGAGGAGAAGGGGATCGTCGGGCGGGACGGCGAGGGAGCGCTCGCGCTCTCCGGGACGGGCGAGAGGCAGATCCGCCGCGCCGCCCTCGAGGAGATCTTCACCTCGCTGACGAAGTCGGGCGGGGGCCTCCACGCGCTTCCGCGCGCGGGCTCGGGGACCGAGCTCCTCGACGAGACGCGCCTCTTCGAGTTCGGCGACGACCTCTCGCGCCTCGACGGCGTGAGGACCGTGACGAACGCGGCCCGGCGGAATCCCGAGACCCTCGAGATCGCCCCGGAGGACTTCGAGGTCCACGAGGTGGAGCACCAGTCGGCCTGCGCCACGGCGATCGCCATCGACATCTCCCACTCGATGGTCCTCTACGGCGAGGACCGCTTCACCCCGGCCAAGAAGGTCGCCCTCGCCCTCACCGAGCTGATCCTCTCGAAGTACCCGAAGGACACGATCGACGTCGTCCTCTTCGGCGACGACGCCGTGCAGGTGCCGATCGACTCCCTCTCGAAGGCGCAGGTCGGGCCGTTCCACACGAATACGAAGGCGGGGCTCGCCCTCTGCCGCGGCCTCCTCCAGGCGCGCCGCTCGCGC
>CALMDF010000359.1 GCA_937864895.1 uncultured Holophagales bacterium
CCGCGCGCGCCGCGGCGGCCTGCGGGTCGTGCGCCCCGAGAACGAGCCCCTGCACCTCCCGGTCGAGCCGGTGGACGAGGAACGCCGGCCGGTCGAGCGTCTTCTCGACCTGCCGGAGGAGCGAGGCGTGGTCCCCGAACTCCGTTCCCTGCGAGAGGAGCCCCGCCGGCTTGAGCCAGGCCGACCATCGGGCCGCGTCCCGCACGAGGGTCGCCTCCGGGGCGCGGAGGGCGAGGAGCTCGGGGTCGTAGTGGATCTCGAGGACGTCGCCCGGCCTCACGGTGGCCGTCTCACGCCGGAGGCGGTTCTTCGAGCGCCCGGCCCGTCCGACCCAGACGGCCCCCTTTCGCATCGCGTCCTTCACGACGCCCTTCGAGAGTCCCGACGCCCTGGCGAGGACGTCGGCAGCGCCCGGCGGGTCGCCCGGGATGACGAGATGGCGGCAGGAGAGGCGCGCCGGCGAAGTCACGTGCACCGACACCATATCGCGACGGGCGGCGCGGCGCCGGACCGAGGGGGGACGGGCCTCGGGCTCGAGATCAGCCGACGGCCCGTTTCCGGGCCCATTCCCTCACGGCCGGATCGCGCGCCGCCAGGGTGGAGAGGCGCCGGGGGACCGGGATGATCCCGCACCGCGGAAGGTCGAGCCGGTCCGCGTCCCAGCACGTCCCGAGCGTCGGCTCGTCCGTCAGCTTCCCGTCCGTGTGCCCCGAGCAGGCCTCCAGGAGGAGGAGCATCCCCGCCTCGTCGAGGTCGAAGGCGTCCCCCCTGAGGGTGCACGCGAGCTCGGCGCCGCGCGTCCCGTGCCCGTCGTCGACCCACTCGTTTCGCCGGCGCGCGTCGTGGAGAAAGGCGAAGAGCTCGACGACGTCGGCCCTCGCCCCGGTCGACTCCGCGAGCCTCAGCCCGTTTTCCCTCACGCGCGCCCAGTGGCCGGCGCCGTGGATGCCGTCCCAGTCGAGGACGTAGCCGTCCCGGATGGCCGCGAAGAGGCGGGCCCGGTCGAGAGTCGGCGTCACGAGCGGGATTCTGCTCCAGCCCGGGAAAACGGAAAGCCCCTGGCGAGCCCCGGAGCGGAACGGCCTAGACTCCGGCCCATGAGACGCCTCCTCGCCCCGGCCGCGCTCCTCCTCGGGCTCCTCACGGTCGGGTGCAGCTGCCCCTGGGAAGGCCGCAACGTCTGGCTCGCGGACGCGGCCTCCGAAGGGAAGACCCTCCAGACCACGAAAGGGGACGAGCTTCTCCTCGACCTGGAGGTCACTCCCGGCTCGAAGGCGCGCTGGTACGTCGTCGAGGTAGACGAGAAGGTCCTCGAGCGCAAGGGCCCTGCCGAAGAGCAGCCCGGTGGGAAGAGCATCCGGATTCCCTTCGACGCGCGGAGGCCGGGGGTGACGGACCTCGTCGCCTTCTACGCGACGTCGAGGGACGCGCCTCCCGAGAAGACCTTCCGCACGACCGTGTGGGTCCGCTGAGGATTCGCTTCCCGGCCGTCCCGTTGTAACGTCGTCCCCGAAACGGCACGCCATGAACGGACTGCCCCTCTTCTCCGACGCGGAATGGCTCGAGACGAACGGTCTCGGGGGCTTCGCCCTCTCCACCGTCTCGGGCATCAACTCGCGCCGCTACCACGGGCTCCTCGTCGCGGCGACGACGCCGCCGACCGGCCGCGCCGTCCTCCTCGGGAAGCTCGAGGAGACGCTCGTCGCCGGCGACGAGCGTTTCGACCTCTCGGTGAACCGCTACGGGGGCCGTCTCCACCCCCGCGGTGACCTCCACCTCCGCTCCTTCCGGTCGGATCCCTTCCCGGCCTGGGAGTACGAAGCGGGGGGCATCCGACTGAAGAGGACCTTCTTCCTCGTTCACGGGGAGGAGACCGCCGTCGTCACCTGGGAGCTGATGTCGGAGCCCCCCGGGCCGGTACGCCTGGAGGTCCGCCCGCTCCTCGCGTATCGCGGACACCACGACCTGCGCGGGCCGGGCACGCCCTGCGACCCCGCCGTCCTGAGGGAGGAGGGCGCCGTCCGCCTCCACCCCTGCGCGGACCTCCCCGACCTGCGCCTCGCGCACGACGCCGATTCCGTCTCCGAGACGTTCTTCTGGTACAGGGGCCTCCAGTACGACCTCGACCGGGAGCGCGGCTTCGAGTTCTCGGAAGACCTTTTCTCGCCGCTCTCGTTCGCGTGGGACCTCGCGGCCGGACGGGAAGCCACTCTCGTCGCGACGCTCGGGTCCCGGACGGCCGGCGAGGCCCCCGTCCTTCGCGCCGCCGAGGAGAAGCGCCGCCGGCGCGTCGAGGGGGCCGGCTCCGACCGCCGGCTCCTCCGGCTCCTCCGGGCCGCGGCCGACCGTTTCGTCGTCAGGCGCGGCGAGGGGTGGACCATCATCGCCGGCTATCCCTGGTTCACCGACTGGGGGCGCGACGCGATGATCGCCCTGCCGGGGCTCCTCCTGGCGACCCGCCGGTTCGACGTCGCCAGGTCGGTCCTCGAGACCTTCGCGCGGTACGTCGACCGGGGCATGGTCCCGAACCGCTTCCCCGACGAGGGGACCGAGCCCGAGTACAACAACGTCGACGGGACGCTCTGGTTCGTCGAGGCGGTGCGCGCCTACCACGAGGCGACCCGCGACGACGGGTTCCTCCGGCAGCTCTACCCGCTCCTCGTCGAGATCGTCGAGCGGCACCTGCGGGGCACGCGCTTCGGCATCCACGCCGACGTCGACGCGCTCCTCTCCTCGGGCGAGCCGGGCCAGCAGCTCACCTGGATGGACGCCAAGGTGAACGGCCTCGTCGTGACGCCGCGGGCGGGCAAGCCCGTGGAGGTTCAGGCGCTCTGGCACAACGCGCTCCGGACGGTCGCCCTCTACGCCGCCGACCTCGGCGACGCCTTCACCGCGGCCCGCCTCCTCGCCCTCGCCGACCAGGCCCGGGAGAGCTTCGGCGCCCTCTTCTGGGACGAGAAGGCCGGGCACCTCGCCGACGTCGTCGCGCCCGACGGCACGCGCGACTTCTCGCTCCGCCCCAACCAGATCTTCGCCCTCTCGCTCCACAGGCCCCTCGTCACGGGCGCCCGCGCGAAGCGCGTCCTCGAGGCCGTCGAGAGCCGGCTCCTGACGCCCTACGGCCTCCGGAGCCTCGACCCCGCTCACGACGACTACCGAGGCCGCTTCGAGGGCGGCCCCGCCCAGCGCGACGCCGCCTACCACCAGGGGACCGTCTGGCCGTGGCTCCTCGGCCCGCTCGTCGACGCCCACCTCGCGGTGCGCGGGAACTCCCCGGAGAGCCGCCGGACGGCCGCCGCCTGGCTCGCGCCCCTCGTCGAGCACTTCTTCGGCCCCGGCCTCGGCCAGCTTCCGGAGGTCTTCGACGGCGACCCGCCGCACCGCGCGGGCGGCTGCGTGGCCCAGGCCTGGAGCGTGGGCGAGGTGCTGCGGGCGGTGCTGAAGACCGGGGCCTGAGGAGCAGGCCCGGCGGCCCGCCGCCCGGCTCAGGCCTCGTAAGCCGACGAGGACGTCGTGCCGCCGCGGCCCGTCCAGTTCGTGTGAAAGTACTCGCCGCGGGGCCGGTCGACCCGCTCGTACATGTGCGCGCCGAAGTAGTCGCGCTGGGCCTGCAGGAGGTTCGCGGGAAGGCGCGCGCACCGGTATCCGTCGTACCAGCTCAGGGCCGTCGCGAACGCCGGGACCCACACGCCCCCGAGGACGGCGGCCGAGACGACCCGGCGCCACGCGGCCTGGGCCTCCTCCACCTTGCCGCGGAAGTACGGGTCGAGGAGGAGGTTCGGCAGGTCCGGCGACGCGTCGAACGCCCCCTTGATCTTCCCGAGGAACGCCGACCGGATGATGCAGCCGCCTCGCCAGAGAAGGGCGATGCTCCCGTACTTCAGGCTCCAGCCGTACTCGCGGGCCGCGGCGCGCATCAGCGCGAAGCCCTGCGCGTAGGAGACGAGCTTCGACGCGTAGAGAGCCTTTTCGAGGTCGTCGAGGAACGCGGCCCTGTCACCGGTGAAGCCGGGCACCGGCCCGCCGAGCACCTTCGACGCCGCGACCCGCTCTTCCTTGAGGGCCGAGAGGGAGCGGCCGTAGACGGCCTCGCTGATGAGCGTCAGCGGGACTCCCAGGTCGAGCGCCGTCTCGCTCGTCCACTTGCCCGTTCCCTTCTGCCCCGCCGTGTCGAGGATCGAGTCGACGAGCGGGCTTCCGTCCTCGTCCCGGAACGCCAGGATGTCGCGCGTGATCTCGACCAGGTAGCTGTCGAGGTCCCCCCGGTTCCAGCGGGCGAACACCTCGTGCATCTCGCCGGCGCCCATCCCGAGGAGCTGCGACATGACCTGGTACGCCTCGCAGATCAGCTGCATGTCGCCGTACTCGATCCCGTTGTGGACCATCTTCACGAAGTGGCCCGCCCCGTCGGAGCCGACCCAGTCGCAGCAGGGGGTCCCGTCCTCCACCTTCGCGGCGATCGCCTGTAATACCGGCGCCACGTGCGGCCAGGCGGCGGGCGACCCCCCGGGCATGATCGACGGGCCGTGGAGCGCCCCCTCCTCGCCGCCCGAGACGCCGGCCCCCACGAAGAGGAGCCCCCGGGCCTCGAGATCCTTCGCCCGGCGGATCGAGTCGGGGAAGTGCGAGTTCCCGCCGTCGATGACGATGTCGCCCGGCTCGAGGTGGGGGACGAGCTGCTCGACGAGGTCGTCGACCGCCCTGCCGGCCTTGACCATGAGCATCACGCGGCGCGGCCTCTTCAGCGAGGCCGCGAGCTCGGCGATCGACCGTGTCCCGACGATCCTCTTCCCCTTCGCCCGTCCCGAGACGAAGGCGTCGACCTTCTCGACGCTCCGGTTGAAGACCGCGACCGTGAACCCGCGGCTCTCCATGTTGAGGACGAGGTTCTCGCCCATGACCGCGAGCCCGATGAGACCGATGTCCGCGCTTTCCTTCGCCACGATGCCGCCTCCCCTGCCGGTCTCCCGGCCGCGACGCTCCGGCTCCCCGCGGGCCGTGCCGGCCGTGCCCGCCGTCTTCCCGCCGGGGAGCGTTCCTCACGAGGCGCCTACTCTATGCTAGCGTCCCCCCCTGCAAGGAGATAGCGGGGAGGCACCGTCCTCTCCCGCCATCAGCAGAAGGATGCCTACCCGTCTCGAACTCTCCCTCGAACGCGACATCGACCGTATCCGCCAGCAGCTCCTCGAGATGTCCGGCCTCGCCGAGCAGGCGCTCCGCGACTGCGTCGAGGCCCTCGGCGGCGGCAAGCGCCAGCGCGCCTACGCCGTCATCCTGCGCGACCAGCTCATCGACGAGAAGGAGAAGGAGATCGACCGGCTCTGCCTCGAGTTCCTCGTGCGGCAGCAGCCCGTCGGCATTCACCTCCGTCTCGCCTACAGCGCCATCAAGGTCAACCTCGAGCTCGAGAGGGTCGGGGACTACGCCGAGAGCATCGCCCGGCAGATCCTCCGCCTGGGCGACCTGCCCGAGGCCCCCGAGCCGCTGCGCAGGCGCCTCGTCGAGATGGCCGACATCGCCATCCCGATGCTCCACGACGCGATCCAGGCTTTCGCGACGCAGGACGCCGAGCTCGCCAGGACGGCCGCCGTCAGCGAACCGGCCGTCGACGCCCTCCTCGGCAAGCTCGTCACGGAGCTCGTGGACGCGGTTCGCGAATCGCGGATCCCCCCCGAGATGCTCATGACGCTCTCGACGATCGGGCGCCGGTTCGAGCGTGTGGCCGACCAGGCCCGCAACATGTGCATGGAGACCCTCTACATGTGCACGGGAGAGGTCGCCAAGCACCCGGGCGCCGACACGTTCCGCGTCCTCTTCGTGGACGAGCGCAACGCCTGCCGGAGCCAGATGGCCGAGGCCATCGCGCAGTCGCTCGACCAGCCCCGCTTCGTCTTCTCGAGCGCCGGCCTCGACCCGCGCGCGGTCGACCCGAGAGCCATGGCCTTCCTGAAGGAGAAGGGGCACGACGTGACCCACGTGGCGCCGAAGGGGATCGACCAGGTCCCGAACCTCGAGTACTACAACGTGATCGTCGGGGTCGCGAAGGAGGCCCAGGCGGCCTTCCCCCGCTCCCCGCGGAACCTCGTCTACGTGGACTGGAGCGTCGACGACCCGTCCCTCGTCGAGGGGTCGCCCGAGGAGGTCCGCGCGGCCTACGAGGCGACCTACGACTTCCTCTCCCGGAACGTCCGGGACCTCGTCGGCGCCGTCCTCGGCGTCACGATCGACTAGACCTCGAGAACCGGAGGAGAGCCCATGACCCGACTCCGTCCCCAGACGCCGATCCGGCTGTCCCTTCTCGCCCTCGCCTCGGCCTTCGCCGTTTCCGCCTGTGGGGGCGGAGGTGGGAAGGAGGCGACGCCGACGAAGACCGTCATCCAGAACAAGGGCTCCGACACGATGGTGAACGTCGCCCAGGTCTGGGCCGAGGAGTACCGCAAGGCCGCACCCGACGTCGAGG
>CALMDF010000360.1 GCA_937864895.1 uncultured Holophagales bacterium
CGCGGCTGCGGGCGTCGGGGCTCGCGCACGGCTGCGCCTGTACGCGGGCCGAGGCCGCCCGCGCCGCGGGCGCGCCCGGCGCCTCCGCCCCCGTGGACGCCGCGGGGCCGGTCTACGCCGGAACGTGCCGAACGGGGCTCCCGCCGGGGCGGGCCGCGCGCGCGGTCCGCTTCCGGGTCCCCGCCGGGACGGTCGCCTTCGAGGACCGCGTGCGGGGGCGCGTCGAGGAGGAGGTCTCCCGCGTCGTGGGGGACTTCGTCGTCCGGCGCGCCGACGGGCCGTTCGCCTACCAGCTCGCGGTCGTCGTCGACGATGCCGCGCAGGGAATCACGGAGGTCGTCCGCGGCGGAGACCTCCTCGACTCCGCGGCGCGGCAGGTCACGCTGCAGCGGGCGCTCGGCGCGCCGACTCCGGCGTACGCGCACCTCCCCCTCGTCCTCGGCCCGGACCGGAAAAAGCTCGGGAAGAGAGACGGGGCGCTGCCCCTCGAGACGCTCGACGCGCGCCGCGTCGACGAGACCCTGCGCCTCGCCCTGCGGGTCCTCGGACAGGAGCCGACGGCGGGGACGCCGGAGGAGACGCTCGCCGCGGCGGCGCGGGCCTTCGCCCCGGAGCGGATCCCGGCGGGACCGGTCCGTGTCTCCCCCGGTGGGGAGGTCGTGACGTGAGCCCCGCGGCGCTCGCCGCGCTCGGCGTGATCGCCGCCGGATCGCTCAGGGCCCTCCTCGCGGCGGGGCTCCTTGCGGCCCTCGCGCTCGTCGGCTACGGCCTCCTCCCGGCGAGGCGAAGAACGCAATACGCAGAACTGACCCCCTTACGGGGAACTTCGAAGGCCGTGATCGCGTTTCCGCTCGCGATCTCGGTCGGTGCGCTCGCGACGGGGTGGCTCGGGTGGGTCGCCGGCACGGCTTTCGGCACGTGGAGCGTCGGGGTGGTGTGGATCGCGCTCCTCGCTTTCGGGGTGCGCCGGCTCGCGGAGTTCCGGCGGGACGCGCTCCGCCTCGGCCGGAGGCTCGCGGCGCTCGCCCGCGCGACGCCGCTCCTGTCGGCGACGTTCGCCGTCGCCGTCCTCCTCCTCCTGCCGTCCCTCTTCCTTCCGCTCGTCGACTCGGACGGCCTGAGGTACCAGGTCGCGCACCCGAAGCTCTACCTCCTCACCGGCGAGATCTCGACCTACCCGTGGGACGTCACGGGGTTCTTCCCCCAGGTGGGGACGATGCTCTTCCTCGTCGCGACGGCGCTCGGCGGCGGGGAGGCGTGCAAGTTCGTCCACGCGGGATTCGCGCTTCTCTCGGCGGCGTCGCTCGCCCTCCTCGTCCACCGCGGGAGGCGATCGCGCGGGGCCGCGGTGGCGGCGGCGTTCTTCGCCTTCGCGGCGCCGGTCTCCGTGGCGACGGCGACGGCGGCCTTCGTCGACCACGCGGCCCTCTTCCACGTCCTCGTCGGGGCGCTCCTCGTGGCGGCGAGCGCGCCGACGCCCCTCGTCGGGCTCGCTCTCGGCGCGGCGTTCGGGACGAAGATGACGACCGCGCCGTTCGTCCTCGGGCTCGCGATCGCGGCCGTCGCGGCCCGCCCGGCGCGCGCCCGCCTCCGGGAGGCGCTCCTCCTCGCGGCCGTCCTCGCTGCCACGTTCCTCCCGTTCGGCCTCCGGAGCGCCGTCCTCACCGGGGACCCGTTCTTCCCGCTCGGCTACGGCCTCCTCGGGCGCGCGATCCCGGGCGTGACGCAGGAGGGGCTCGCCTGGGCCACCTCCTACCGCGAGGAAGCGCGCGGCCTGCTCGCGGTGGGATTCCTGCCGTTCCAGCCGGGTCTCTCGTGGGACGACGTCGCGGGCCCGCAGGCGCTTCTCGGCCTGCTCGCCGTGGCCGTCGTCCTCCGCGAACGACGCCTCCGCTTCCTTCTCCTCCCCGTCCTCGTCTCCGTGGCCGTCGCGTCGTACTGGCATCCCCCGGCCCGCTACTTCCTTCCCCTCTTCGCGGCTCTCGCCGCGTTCCTCGCCCTTGCCCTCGGGCGTCTCGGAAGGCGAGCCGCGCCGGCCGCGACGCTCCTCGTCGTCGGCGTCTCCGCCGCCGGGTGGGTCCCGCAGGTCCTCTTCGGGTTCGGCGCCTCGCGATACGTCTCGGGCCGGGCCGACGCCGAGACCGTCCGCGCGGAGGCGATCCCCGGCTTCCGGGCCGCCCGCTTCGTGAACGCGCTTCAGGGCGGATGCGTGATGGCGCTCGACTTCCCGGCGCCGTACTACCTCGACCGGCCCTGGGTCGCCGAGGGCGTCCTGAACGAGCCCCCGCTCCGCCTCTGGCTGGCGGAAGGAGCGGAGGCCGGGGAGCTCCTCGACCGTTGCCGTGCCCTCGGCGTCACGCACGTCCTCGTGACGCCCGGCTGGGGCGGGGGGACGCCGGCGAGCCTCTATCCGCTCGCGACGAACCGGCGGGAGGCCGAGGCGATCGTCGCCTTCCGGGCGCGCCTCAGGCTCGTCGCGACGGTGGACGGGGTCGACGTCTTCGAGCTGCCTCCGCGCTGACGGGCGGGGCGAGAACGGAGCGGGCCGCGGCGAGCTTCCGCTCGAAAGCGGCGAGGTCGTTCGCGGCGACGAGAGCGCGCCAATCGGCGAGCTCGCTCTCGAGGAGCCGGAAGAGGGCCGGGGTCGCGGGGTTCTGCGCCTGGATCGGAAGCGTCAGGTCGGCGGCCTGGTGGAGGATCGGCCCGGCGAGCTCGCAGAGCCTCCGGAAGCTCGTCGAGGCGAGGCCGTCGAGGCTCTTCACCTTCACCCCCTCGCGCGCGAGCGTCGAGCCCGCGAGGAGCGAGAGGAGGTGGGCGAGGCCGAGCGTCCTCGCGACCCACGGGTCGTGCGCGCCGATCGGCATCGTCGCGAGGTTGAGCCCGTGCCCCGAGAAGAGCCGGGACGCCGCCCGCGTCGCCGCGGGGGCGCCCGCGTCGCAGACGATGAGGTTCTGGCCCTCGAGGGAGCGGACCCCGGGGCCGAACATCGGGTGGACCGACGCAACGGACAGGCCGCGACGCGCGGCCCTCGCATAGATCGAGAGGATCGGCCCCTTCACGCTCGCGACGTCGAGGACGAGCCCCGGCGGCGAGAGGGAGAGCACCTCGGCGAGGACGTCGCGCGTCGCCTCGAGGGAGACCGTCACGACGACGGCGTCGGCGGCCGCGGCGGTCTCGAGCGGCACGGAGGGGAAGCCGGGGAGGCGCCGGCCCGGGTCGTGGATCGCCACCGCGTGCCCGGCGGAACGGAAGGCGCGCGCGAGGAGGCGTCCCATCCGGCCGGACCCGCCGACGAGGAGGATCTTCCGTCCGCCCGCGCGGCGGGCCCCGTCGCGCGCCGCCAATCCCCTACCTCGCGACGCGCAGGAAGCGCTTCCCGAGCCGCACGTACCGGGCGGCGCCGGGCTCGAGGGCGAAAGGCTCGGCAGGGTTCTCGGCCTTCGAGAAGGCGACGCCGTCCTCCGAGAGGGAGACGGCCCCCTCCTTCACCTTCTGCCGCGCCACGTTCTTGCTCGGGGCGAGGCCGACGGCGACGAGGAGCGAGGCGAGGTCGGCGGGGGCGGGGTCGGGGAGCGGCCTGGTCTCGGCCTTCACCGGCCCCTCCGCCTTCGCGAAGCGCCGTTCGAACTCGGCCTCGGCCTTCGCGGCGGCGTCGGCGCCGTGGAAGTCGGAGACGAGCAGCCGGGCGAGGTCCATCTTCACGCGCTTGGGGTGCTTCGCCCCGGAGGCGACGTCGGCCTTCAGGGCCTCGATGTCGTGAGGGAAGAGGTCCGTCAGGAGGGTCCACCACGTCCACATCATGTCGTCCGACACCGACATGACCTTGCCGAAGATCTCGTCGGGGGGCTCGTTGACGCCGACGTGGTTCCCGAGCGACTTCGACATCTTCTCCACGCCGTCGAGACCGACGAGGAGCGGCGTCGTCATCACGCACTGTGGCGCGAGGCCGTAGCTCCTCATCAGCTCGCGGCCGACGAGGAGGTTGAAGAGCTGGTCCGTCCCGCCGAGCTCGACGTCCGCCTCGAGGGCGACGGAGTCGTACCCCTGGCAGAGCGGGTAGAGGAGCTCGTGGACGGATATCGGCTGGCCCGCCTTGTAGCGCTTGGAGAAGTCGTCCCGCTCGAGGAGCTGGGCCACGGTGTAGCGCCCCGCGAGGCGGATGAGCCCGTCGGCGCCGAGCGCCCCGAGCCAGCGGGAGTTGAAGTCGACGACGGTCGTCTTCGGGTCGAGGATCTTGAAGACCTGCGCCTTGTAGGTCTCGGCGTTCGCCTCGACCTCCTCGCGCGTCAGCTGCGGCCGGGTCGTCTTCTTGCCGGTCGGGTCGCCGATGAGGCCGGTGAAGTCGCCGATGAGGAAGACGACCTCGTGGCCGAGCTCCTGGAAGTGGCGCATCTTCCGGAAGACGACGGTGTGGCCGAGGTGGAGGTCGGGGGCGGAGGGGTCGAAGCCGACCTTGACCCGGAGCGGCTTCCCGCTCCTGCGGGAGGCTTCCAGCTTCGCGGCGAGCTCGTCCTTCTGGACGCACGTCTCGACACCCTTGAGGAGGAGCTCGAGCTGATCGGGGACGGGGAGGAAGTTCGGCACGGGCGGATTCTAGTGGCGAGGGGCCGGGAGGCGTGACGCCGGGGGGCCCGGATCCGTAGACTCCCCCGCATGGAGACGGAGGACCTGAACCGCCTGATCCGGTCGCTGAACTCGGCCGGCGAGGGCGCGGCGGACGACCCCCCCCTCGTCGAGCACGTGAGGGACGAGGAGCCTTCGGCCTCCTCCCCGGTCCTCGCCCCGGCTCCTCTCCTGGCCGAGGGCGAGGTCTCGCCCCGGCTCGCCGCGCTCCTGACGGAGACCGTCCGGCGCGGCGGCACCGACCTCCTCCTCGTCCCCGAGTCGGTTCCCGTCCTGCGGCTCCACGGCGCGCTCGAGCCGGTGGCGGCGGCCGGGGGCGAGCCGCTCGGCACCTCCTCCGCGTTCGACCTCCTCGCCCCGTCCCTCTCCGCCGAACGGAGGCGCCGCTACCTCGCGGAGGGGGCGGTCGACCTCTCGCTCAGGGTCGGGGCGCTGGGCCGCTTCCGCGTGAACCTCCACCGGACGCGCCGGGGAACGGCGGCGGCGATCCGCGTCCTCCCCAGGAAGATCCCGGCCCTCGCCGAGCTGGGGCTCCCCGAGTCGCTCTACGACCTGACGAAGGCGGCGCGCGGCCTCGTCCTCGTGACGGGCGCGACCGGCTCGGGGAAGACGACGACGCTCGCGGCGCTCGTCGACCGGATCAACCGGACCTCGCGGCGGCACGTCGTCACGATCGAGGACCCCGTCGAGTACGAGCACGAGCACGGGACGTCCGTCGTCGAGCAGGTGGAGGTCGGCGTCGACGCGCCGAGCTTCGCCGCGGCGCTCGTCGCGGCGCTCCGGCAGGACCCCGACGTGATCCTCGTCGGCGAGATGCGCGACCTCGAGACGACGCGCGCCGCGCTCACGGCGGCCGAGACGGGGCACCTCGTCCTCGCGACGCTCCACACGAACGACGTGCCCCAGACCGTGAACCGGATCACCGACATCTTCCCCGCCGAGCAGCAGGGAACGGTGAGGCAGCAGCTCTCCCTCGCCCTCTCGGCCGTCGTCTGCCAGCAGCTCGTCCCGCGCTCCGACGGGAAGGGGCGGGTCGTGGCGACGGAGGTCCTCGTCGCGACCGACGCCGTGCGCGCGCACATCCGCAGGGGGACCTTCCACCAGCTCCACACGGAGCTGACGCTCGGCCGGCGCTTCGGGATGGTCACGATGGAGGACTCGCTCGCGCGGCTCGTGAAGTCCGGGGCGGTCACCGAGGCCGAGGCCCGCCTCCGCGCGGCGCACCCGGACGACCTCGCCGCTCTCCTCCGGTAGGGCGCCGGCTCAATCGCCGGGCAGGCAGCTCTCGAGGACGCGCGTCGTCCCGCCGGGGCGGACCTCGAACGTCACCGTCATCGCGCAGCCGGACTCCGCGTGGGAGAGCCGCGCGCGGTAGGGCCCCGCCGGGAGGTCGAGCCGTGCCGGAAGCGGCAGCGGGCCGGCGACGCGGAGCCCGGCGCCGTCGGAGACGTCCTCGAGCACCCCGCCGGGGACGAGCGCGACGAGAAGCCGCCCGGTTCCGGCCGGAGCCGGGGCGGCCCGGGGCGGTTCCGGCCGGGCGGCGGCGGACGGCTCCGGCGCCGAGACGACGACGTGGAGCGCGAAGGCGAGGGCGCCGACGAAGGCGGCGATGCCGAAGAAGAGGACCACGCGCCCGAGGAGGAGCTCGCGCGAGAGGAGGCGCGCCGCGGGCTCGAGCGCGGGAGGGACCTCGGCGCGCGGCGAGGCCGCCTCGGGGAACGGGGCGCCCTCCCCGTCCGCGTCCGCCGGCGGCCCGGGGCGCGGGACGTCGCTGGGGGGGGCGAGCTCCGCCTTCCTCTCGGCGAGCTCCCGGGCGACGGGGCGCGCCTCGTCGAGGGCCT
>CALMDF010000361.1 GCA_937864895.1 uncultured Holophagales bacterium
CGGCCCGGGATGGGTCCCGTCCGCCCGCCCTCGGGCCGGCTCCACCGGTCCCTCGTCCTCGACAGGAAGGTCGCGACCCGCGCCTCGGCCTTCTTCCGGGGAGGGCGGTACGGCGGCCTCTTCACCCTCACCGCGACGCCCGCGCCCGGCAGGAAGCCGGACGAGGTCGAGCCGTTCCTCTACGACGAGCTCGGGAAGGTCGTGAAGGACGGGGTCACGGACGACGAGCTCTCGCGGGCGAAGAACGCCCTGCGCGTCGCTCACTACCTCCGCCTCGAGAGCAACGCCGGGATCCGCGAGTCGCTCGCCCAGGCCGAGAGCAGCGGAACGTACAGGGACTTCCTCGACGCCCCGAAGAAGGTCGAGGCCGTCACCCGCGAGGACGTCCAGAGCGTGGCGAAGCGGTACCTCGAGAAGGAGAGCCGCAGCGTCCTCCTCACGACGCGCAAGGGCGCAGGCAGCCGCGGGAAGCCCCCGGCCACGCCCCCCGCCGCCGAGCCCGCCCCGGAGGTGAAGCGATGAACCGCCTCGCGACGACTGCCCTTCTCCTCTCCCTCGCCGCGTCCTCCGCCCTCGGGCAGGCGATCCCGGACCGGCCCGAGAAGCTGACGTACTCCCCGATCGCCTTCGAGGTGCCGCAGGCGAAGGAAGCGAAGGCTCTCCTGAAGAACGAGGTCCCGGCCTACCTCGTCTCCGACCCGGAGGGGATTCCCCTCGTGAAGATCACCGTCTGGTGGCGGGGCGGCGCCTCGCAGGAGCCCGAGGGGAAGGCGGGCCTCGCGGGCCTCTTCGGCTCGCAGCTCGCCGTCGGCGGGACGCGGACGCGGGACGCGGCCGTGATGGAGGACCGCCTCGAGGCCCTCGCCGCGACGCTCTCGTCGAGCTGCGGCCCCACGAGCGGCAGCCTCTTCCTCCAGGTCCAGGAGAAGGACCTCGCGGAGGGGCTCGACCTCCTGATGCAGGCGCTCACGCAGCCCGCGTTCGAGAAGGACCGGCTGGACCTCGCGAAGCGGAGCGCCCGCCAGGCGCTCGAGCGGCGCAACGACGCCGTCACGTCGATCGCCCAGCTCCAGATGCCCTACCTCCTGTTCGGCGAGGGGTTCTTCGCCACTGAGAGGACGACGGCGGCGAGCCTCGACTCGATCACGCGCGAGGACCTCGCGGCGTTCCACGCGGGCCTCCTCCACCCGGCGAACCTCGCCGTCGCGGTCTCGGGGAAGTTCGATCGGAAGGCGATGGTCGACCTCCTGAACCGGACGATCGGGGCCATCAAGGCCGGCCCGGCCGCGCGTCCGAGCCCGAAGGTCCCCGCCCCCGGCTTCGCCCGCACCCCCGGCCTCTACGTCATCGACAAGGACGCCCCCCAGGCGATGCTCCAGTGGGCGTTCCCCGGCCTGCGCCGCACCGACCCCGACTGGTACCCGGCCATGGTCATGAACCACGTCCTCGGTGGCGGTGGCTTCGCGGCGAGGCTGATGAAGAAGATCCGCTCCGACGAGGGGCTCACCTACGGCGTGCGGACGACGCTCGGAGAAGGCGCCTACTGGAGGGGCGACCTCACCGGCGGCCTCCAGACGAAGAACACCACCGTGGCCTATGCCCTGCGGCTCGCGCTCGCCGAGATGCAGAGGCTGAAGGACGAGCCGCTCTCCCCGGCCGAGCTCGCCTCGATCAAGGACGGGCTCGTCGAGTCGTTCCCGGCCCGGTGGGGGAACCGCCAGGCCATCGCGAACGCCTTCGCGGAGGAGCAGATCACCGGCTGGCCCGAGGACTGGTGGGTCGACTATCGCGAGCGGGTGCGGGCGGTGACCGCCGCCGAAGTCCGGAAGATGGCGAAGAAGCTCCTCGCGCCGGAGAAGATGATCGCCCTCGCCGTGGGCAGGGCGTCGGAGATCGAGGCGGGAGACCCCGACCACCCGGGCGCGCTGAAGGACGCCGCCCCCCTCCCGCTCTCGCGGGTGCCGCTCCGCGACCCGCTCACCCTGAAACCGGCGCCCTGACGGACGCCCCCGGCGGGGGAACGCCGGGGGCTCACTCGAGCCAGGGGTTGCGAAGAGGCGGGAGGGGGCCGTGCCCGGGCCGGCCGAGCACCTCGAGCCTCTCTCCCAGCACCGCGGCGGCGGCGGACCCCGGCGGGGCGTGGTCGTACGCGGTCCGGTAGGCGTCGCGCGCGGCCTCGGGCTCGCCCCGCTCGAGGAGGACGTTCCCGAGCTCGAGGGAGGCCGTGTACGCCTGCGGGTGAAGCCTCACCGCCTCCCTGAGAAAAGGCTCGGCCGACGCCGGGTCGCGGGAGGGACCGTAGAGGAGCTCCATCGCGCGCGCGTAGGCCCAGCGGGCCGAGAGCCACGGGATCCGGTAGGTGCCGCGGAACAGGAGGAGGTTGCCGAGCCGTTCCGTGGGCCCGGCGTCTCGCAGCGACGCCCAGTCGTACCACGGAGACGGGGCGAGCGCGGTGGCGGGGAGCAGGAACGTCCCGGACACCGTCTCGGAAGGCACCGCGCCGGCCTCGGGGACCGAGTTGCGGAAGGAACGGGACCTGATCCGTTCGCGCCTCGCGAGGCTGGGGGAGAGCCGGTACTCGATGTACGGGACCTCCCCGGTGGCTTCGAATCGTTCGTGGTAGAGCCTCACGAGCTCCCGGGAGCGCTGGCCGAGGTCGACCCCCTCGTCGTTGAAGAAGCGGTACGCCCCCTCGGGCCCGCCGGCGAGGACGTTGTAGAACTCCCACGGCCGGCCCGGCCTCGATCCCTCGGCCAGGCCCGCGAGAAGGAGGACGATCGCGACGGCTCGAACGCGGGAGGACGTGGCCGCTCCGAGCGCCGCGCCGCCGAGGAGGGCCAGGAACGGGAAAAGGGGAAGAGCGTGGCGCACGCCCGCGTAGCCGGAGTTGGACCGAACGAGGGCGACGAGGAAGAGCGCGGCGAGGGTCCCCGTCACCGCGAGCGCCGCCGCGATGCCGGGCGGGCGCCTCCGGGCGGCGACGACCACGCCGAGGACGGCGAGCGCGAGGAACCCGAGGGGCAGCTTCACCGCGACGACGGCCGGGGGGAACCACCAGGGCGTCCCGTCGTGGCTGCTCCCGAAGGCGTAGAAGAGGAAGCCCCGCCCCTCCAGCCCCGCCCGCGTGACGTCGGCGAGGCCCCAGAGGTAGGAGCGGGGAAGAAGCCGCCCTTGCGCCGCCGCCCGCAACGCCCCCCGGAGGACCGGGCTTGCGACGTCGGAGATCTTCTCCTCGAGCGGCCGGTTGAAGGAGTCCCCCTCTTCGCGGCTCTCGCGGTACCGGAAGCCGTAGAGCCCCCACAGCGTCGCGAAGGAGAGAGAGCCGACGAGGGCCAGGAGCCCGAGGCGTCGCAGGCGGGGGACGGGCGCGGGGCCGGCGGCGGCGAAACCGCCGACGAGAGCGACGGCCAGCCCGGTGACGATCGCCGAATGCTTCGTCCCCAGGGCGGCGCCGAGCGCGAGCCCCGCGAGAACGGCCCCCGGGAGGCGGCCCGCGCGAATGCCGCTCCAGGCGAGGAGCACGGCCGTCGCCGAGAGGAGCGCCACCGGCAGGTCGGTCATCGCCACGGGCAGGTGGGCGGCCACGGTCGGATCCGCAGCGAGGATGGCGACACCCGCGAGCGAGGCGAGGGGAGGGCACACCGTGGCCGCGGCCAGCCCGAAAGCGGCGAGGAGGAGCCCGTTCAGGGCGAGCATCGCCTGCCGGACGCGATCCTGAACCCTCACCGGGTCGTTGACGCCGTAGACCGCCTCGTCGGCGTAGTACCGCTCGTCAGGCTTGTCGTTCATCCTCCGCAGGGGCGGCAGCGCGAAGACGGAATCTGGAAGCGCCCTGCCGACCCAGAGCTTCACGAGAGGCGGGTGCTCGGGATTGAGGCGGAAGTCCCCGTGCCGCGCCCCCGCCACGGCGGCCGCGACGTGGAGCGGCTCGTCGATCGTGAAGCCGTCGAGCCGGGTCGCCCGGGAAGACCGTACGAGCGCCACGGCGACGAGAACGCCGAGAACGACCAGGAAGGCGACCCGCCGTCCCGGAACTGCCCGGGTGCCTCCGTTCGCGCCCCGCGACCTCTCCCCCGCTCTGCCGGGCTCGTCCTGCATCCGGGCGACGATTCTAGAGGGGGACGCATCCGCCCCGGCGGGGACGGGAGCGCTCAGGACGCCGACGGGGACGGCGGGAGCTTCGACCAGTCGATCTGCGAGCCCCAGGCGCTGTGGGGGACCATGAAGACGGCGAGCGTCACGAGGGCCGCGACGCCGACGGCGAGGCGCGCGTCGCGCCCGCCGCGCGCGCGGAACGCCGCAAAGGCCCAGAAGAGGATGGCCACGGCGGTCTTGTTGTCCGTCAGGTCGGTGCCGAAAGGCCAGCCGGTCCAGTAGGCCCCGAACGCCGCCTTCTGCACGAGCGGCCCGAGGAAGAGCCCGCCGACGCCGAGGAGCGCGATGACGACGAGCGAGATCCGGAAGAGGTTCTTCTCTCCACGCAGGGCGAGGAGGCCGGCCGCGTTCGCCACGAGCATCCCCGTGAACATCGCGAAGACGTGCGGGACGATGACGACGTTCGGAACCGCTCCCTTGAAGCGGGTGATCGCAGGACGTTCCGGAAACAGGGCCGTCTCCCCGTCCCGCGTCAGGCGGACCTGGTATTCGAGCTTTCCCGCCGGGGGCTGGTGCGGCAGAACGGCCTTCAGGGCCTCCCCTTCCCGAGTCATCGGGAGGAGGACGAAGGGGTCGTCCGTCGGGTACCGGCGCCAGGCGACGCTTCCCGTCACCTTCGGGTCGGCGACCTTCACGACGACGGGCATGTCGCCTTCCCCGGCGAAGGAGCGGAGGAGGCGGAGGCGGATCTCCTCGGCGCCGAGCGTCACCACGCCGCGGGCCGGGCGCGTCGGCCCGGTCAGGCGTTGATAGACGGCCGAGGAGAGGGTGAGGAGGAGGGCGAGGATCCAGAGTCCGACGCGTCCACGCATGCGGCGCGGAGGATAGCCCGGCTGCTGGCATCATTCGAGGGATGAGGTCCTCCCTGCGCGCCTCCTTCCGCCCCGCCGTCCTCCTCTTCGCCGCCGCCGGCATCCTCGTCCCGACCGCCCTCCGGGCCGAGGCGCCGAAGGCCCCGTCCGCCCCGGCCTTCGTCTCCGGCGACTGGCTCGAGAAGCTCCTCCCGCCGCAGGTCGTCCTCATCGACGCGCGGCCGATGCGGGACTTCGTCGCCGCCCACATCCCCGGGGCAGAGAGCGTCTCGCCCGAGAACCTCCGCGCGAGCGCGGGGGGCGTCCCCGCGACGCTCTATCCCCCGGAGGTCCTCGACGCCGTCTTCGCCCGCGTGGGGGTCGAGTCGGCCGGCCACGTCGTCGTCTACGGGAACGAGAGCGACATCGACGCGACCTTCGTCGCGACTGCGGCCCGGATCGCCGGCGCCGCCTGCGTCTCCGTCCTCGACGGCGGCTTCTCCCGCTGGAAGAGCGAGGGACGGCCGGTCACGGCGGAGCGAGCGCTCGCTCAGCAGGCGAAGCCTGACTTCCGCGGAAACGCCTCGCTCCTCGTCCCCGTCCGCGAGGTCCTGACGCGCGTCGGCGACGGGAAGACGGTCTTCCTCGACGTCCGCACCGAGGAGCAGTGGGCCGCCGGGCACATCCCCGGCGCGAAGAACCGCCCCTGGAAGAAGGACGTCGCGGACGGCTCGTTCCGCCCGGCCGAGGCGATCCGGGCCGAGCTGGAGGCCGCCGGCATTTCCTGGGGCAAGCCCGTCGTCGTCTATTGCAACAGCGGCCACCAGGCCTCCGAGGGTTTCTACATGCTGAAGTACAAGCTCGGGCATCCCGACGTCCGCCTCTACGACGGCTCCTGGCTGGAGTGGTCGATGACGCCGGGCACGCCCCGCGAGACGTCCGCACCGGCGGAAACGAAGTGACTCCCGGCGAGATCGCCGCGCTCCTCGCCTCCTCGGCTGGCGCGGGCGTCATGAACGCTCTCGCGGGGGGAGGGACCATCCTCACGTTCCCGACGCTCGTCCTCCTCGGGATCCCGGCGATCCAGGCGAACGCGACCTCGACGGTCGCCCTCCTTCCCGGCGCCGCGGCGAGCATGGCCGGCTACCGGCGCGAGGTGGCGACGCACCGCGCCTGGCTCAAGACGCTCTTCCTGCCGAGCCTCGTCGGCGGCGGCGTCGGGTCGGTCCTCCTCCTGAAGACGCCGGAGAAGGTCTTCGCGAGCCTCGCGCCCTTCCTCGTCCTCTTCGCGACGCTCCTCTTCATGCTCCAGATCGTCCTCTCGAAGAGGAAGGGAGACGTCGAGGCCCACGCGCCCCACGGCCCGACGACGGCCCGCTGGGGCGTCGCGACGCTGGCCCAGCTCGCGGTCGCGGTCTACGGCGGCTACTTCGGCGCCGGCATCGGCATCCTGATGCTCGTCGTCCTCGGCTTCCTCGGCCTCACCGACATCCACGCGATGAA
>CALMDF010000362.1 GCA_937864895.1 uncultured Holophagales bacterium
CTCATCTCTCGGGCCAGGGTGGCTGCCGGAAGTGTCAGCTCCACATCCCCTCCAATGATCTCTTAAATTCTATCACCGAAAGAGTTACAGAAGAAGTAGTAGGGGACGGGGGTGTCGGTGGACAGGTCCGGGAAGGGCCTCTGGGGAAAGGGTTTCGGGGATAGGCCAGGGTGTGCAGATCGGGAGGCCGGCCTGTGCAGATCGCGGACTCGCCGCCGGGAGCCGTGGAGCCCCCTCGCGTTGTCCACAGGAATCGCTCGGGAATTATCAGCGGAATTGAGCGACGAGGGCGGCGACCTCGCGGTCGAAGTCGGCGTCTTCCTCGCGTCGCGCGATGATCTTCCGGATCGAGTGGAGGGCCGTCGTGTGGTGCTTGTCGCCGAACAGGCGACCGATTTCGGGGAGGGAGAGCCCGATGGACTCCTTGAGGACGTACATCGCGACCTGGCGCGGGAAGACGATGGCTTCCCTCTTCGTCCTGGCGCGGAGCTCGGCGGGTTTCAGGCCGTAGTGGGTGGCGACGGCCTTCAGGATCTCGGCCGGCGAGGTGCGCTGGGAATCGTCGGGGAGGATGCCGCGGAGCGCCTCCTCGGCGAGCTCGCGGGTGATCTTCTCGCCGCGCATGGAGGCGACGAGGACGACCCTGTTGAAGTAGCTCTCGAGCTCCCGGACGTGGCTCTTGATCTTGCCGGCGAGGAAGAACGCGGTCTCGTCGTCCAGGTCGGCCTGGGCGAGCTCGGCCTTGTGCCGCAGGATGGCGACTTTCGTCTCGAAGTCGGGGGGCTGGATGTCGACGACGAGGCCCCCCTCGAAGCGGCTCTTCATCCGGTCGTTCAGCCCGGGGATGTCCCTCGGGAGGACGTCGGAGGTGAAGACGATCTGGCTTCCCGCGGCGTAGAGGGCGTTGAAGGTCTGGAAGAGCTCGTCCTCGGTGGTCGGCTTGCCCGCGAGGAACTGCACGTCGTCGAAGAGGAGGACGTCCGCGTTCAGGAGGCGTTGCCGGACCTGGTCCATCCGGTTGAAACGGAGGCCCGAGACGACGTCTTTCACGAAGGTGTCGGAGAAGACGTAGAGAACCCGCTCGCCGGGGCGGCGGGAGAGCCGGCGGTGCCCGATGGCCTGCATGAGGTGGGTCTTGCCGAGGCCGGTCGGCCCGCAGATGAAGAGGGGGTTGTAGCGGTGGGAGGTCTGGTCGGCGACGTGGAGAGAAGCCGCGTGGGCCAGCTGGTTCGAGGCTCCGATGACGAAGTGCTCGAACGTGTAGAGGGGGTTCAGGTCGCCGGCCTTGGAGCGCGGCGAGGCCTGGGTCCGGGCCGGGGAGACGCTCGCCCGGAACGTGTCGTTCCCCTCGAGGAGGAAGCGGATCTCGCGGCTCCCGATGCCGGCGAGGCGGGCGGCCTCGGCGATCTGGTCGCCGTACTCGCTCGGGATGTAGTCGATGAAGAGGGGGCTGCCGATGAGGACGTTGATCGCCTCGGGAGTCTCGGACTTCTGCCGGGTCCCGCGGAACCACGTGTCGAAGTCGCGTTCGTCCACCCGGGACTTCAGGTGCTCGAGGATCTTCTCCCAGGAGGTCGCTTTTTCCACAGCTTCTCCACCGACTTGAACAGAGAGAACCGCCCGGCGGAGCGGGGGCGGATGCTAGCATGGGGGATCCCCCTCCCGGGGATCCGGGACGGAGGGCCTGGCGACCGCGCGGAAAGGCGCGGCCCAGGCGCAGGTCTCTGCGCGGGTTGACAGGCGGAGGGGACTCCCGGAGAATCCGCCGCTCGCGCTCCCAGAACGGGAGAGGTGACGTATGAAGAGAACATTCCAGCCCAACAATCGCCGCCGCCACAAGAAGCACGGCTTCCTCGTCCGGATGCGGACGAAGAACGGGCGGGCGGTTCTCGCCCGCCGCCGCGCGAAGGGTCGGAAGCGCCTCACGGTCTGAGGCGCCCGAGGAAGGCGCCTCTCGGGCGCGACCCCGGATCCGATGCACTCCGACCTCACCCGGCGCGGGCCCGAGACGATCGAGGCCCGGCGCACGGAGACGTTCGGGAGGGACCGCCGGGTCCTGCGCAGGGCCGACTACCTCCAGACCTACGCCAGTGGAAGACGTCACGTCGGCCGCTGGCTGGTCTTCTTCGTCCGATCCGGTCCCGGGCCGCAGGCTCGGCTGGGCGTGACGATCACGAAGAAGACAGGGTCGGCCGTCGTGAGGAATCGCCTCCGCCGGCGGCTGAGGGAGCTCTTCCGGCGCTCCGCGCCGTTCGCCTCGGCAGTGGACGTCGTCGTCAACGTCCGGCCGGGTGCGGAACGGACTCCCTTCGAGGAGCTCGCGAGGGATTTCGAGAGGCTGACCCGCCGGGCGGCGGGCGGGGAACGGACGTGAGCGGACCGGGCAGGACCGGCCCCGGTCCGGCTGCCCGCGCCGCTGCGGGCCTTCTCTCCGGCTACAAGCGGTTCCTCTCTCCGCTTCTTCCTCCGGCCTGCCGGTTCCAGCCGACCTGTTCGGAGTACGCTCGCGAATCTATTCTCCGCCACGGCCTGGGTAAGGGGGCGTGGCTCGCGATCCTGCGGTTGTCCCGTTGCCACCCGTTCCACCCGGGCGGGTTCGACCCGGTTCCCTGATCCGCCTCCGAGGAGCAGCCTTTGGACTCGAAGCGTCTCGCCATGGCTTTCGGCCTTTCGGCCGCCATCCTGATCCTCTGGACCGTCCTTTTCCCGGCGCCGAAACCGGCGCCGCGGGCGGCGGCCCCGCCGAAAGCAACCGCCGCCGCCCCGGCGAGCCCGACCGCGGCGGCCGCGGCCGCCGCGGTCCCGGACGTGGCGGCTGCCCCGGGTTCCGTCGTGCCCGTGCCGCCCGTCGTGGCGGCGGAGCCGAGGTTCGTCTCGGTCAGGAACGGGGCCCTCACCCTCCAGCTCTCGAACCGCGGCGGCGAGGTCGTCTCCGCACGGCTCTCGCGCTTTCTGGGGCACGAGGGCGCCCCCCTCGAGCTCGTCAGGCGGGACGCGCCCTTCGCCGGGCGGACGCTCGTCCTCGACCCGGTCGACCCCTTCCTCGCGAGGGCCGCCGCGGCGCTGCACGAGACGACGGTCGAGGAGGGGCGTGCGGAGACGGTCGTCCGGTTCCGCTACCGGGAGGCTGACGGACAGGGGATCACGAGGACCTACACCGTCGGCACGGGCTATCTCGTGGGCCTGAAGGTGGAGAGGGAAGGGCCGGGGAGCCGCGCCGTCGGCGTCGTCCTCGGACCGGGAATGGGAAACCCGACGAAGGAGGAGCTCGAGAACCGGTACACCAAGCCGGGCTCCGGGGTCTCCCTCACGGCGTCCCGGTCGGTCTCGCGCAAGGCGAAGGACGGGCTCGAGGAGCCTCTCCCTCTCGGGACGGGGCTGATCGCGGCCGGCCTCGAGGACAACTATTTCCTCTCCGCGTTCCTTCCGGGGGCGCGGGAGAGCCTGATGCTCCGGCCCGTGTCGCTCGTGGCCCGGCCGTCCGCGGCCGCCGGCGGCGTTCCCGCCGCCGCGCCGGAGCCGCTGGTGGAGACCGAGGTCGTCGTGTCCGGTGCGGGGGTCGTCGAGACGGGGGTCTACTTCGGACCGAAGGACATCGAGGTCCTCCGCTCCGTGCGCGCCGGGATGGAGAAGATCATCGACTACGGCTGGTTCGCCATCGTCGTGTCGCCGCTCCTCTGGCTTCTGAAGCAGTTCCACGCGGCGATTCCGAACTGGGGCGTGGCGATCATCCTGGCGACGATCGTCATCAAGATCGTCCTCTTCCCCCTGACCTGGAAGCAGCTCGTCTCGATGAAGAAGATGAGCTCTCTCCAGCCGAAGATCGAAGCGATCCGCCTGAAGTGGTCGCCGAAGCTGAAGAGCGACCCGCAGGCGCGCGTCAAGATGAACGAGGAGACGATGGCGCTCTACCGGACGGAGAAGGTGAACCCGGCGGGCGGGTGCCTCCCCCTCCTCCTGCAGATGCCGATCCTGATCGCCTTCTACAACCTCCTGAGCCACGCGATCGACCTCCGGCACGCGCCGTTCGCCCTCTGGATCCAGGACCTCTCCGCGAAGGACCCGTACTACGTCACGCCGATCCTCATGACGCTGACCATGTGGCTGCAGCAGCAGATGATGCCGGCCACGGGCGACGCGATGACGAAGAAGGTCATGGGCTTCCTGCCCCTGGTCTTCGGCTTCATGTTCAAGGACATGCCGTCCGGGCTCGTCCTCTACTGGCTCGTTCAGAACGTCCTCTCCATCGCCCAGCAGCTCCTTCTCGAGCGGTACACCGACCTCGGGATGCGCCCCAAGGCGAAGAAGGCGTGACGACGGCGGGCCCGCGCCGGGCGGAGGGGCCAAGACGGTGGCCGCCCTCGTCGGAGACGCCGCGGGGAGCGGGGACGTTCTCGTCGCGCGGGCGACGGCGGCGGGGGCCGGGGCCCTCGCGATCGTCCGCCTGAGCGGCCCTTCGGGGAGAACGCTCGACGTGGCGCGGGGCCTCGCGCCCCGCGTCCCCTTCCCGCCGGAGGCGCGACACGCCTACTTCTCGCCGCTCCTCGACGCGGACGGGGCCGTCGTGGACGAGGGGCTCTTCCTCTTCTTCCGCGCCCCGGCGTCGTCGACGGGAGAGGAGGTCGTGGAGCTCCACGCCCACGGCTCGCCGGCCGTCGTCGAGGAGCTCGTCCGGGCAGCCGTGTCGCGCGGGGCGCGGAGGGCGCGGCCTGGGGAGTTCACGAGGAGGGCGCTGGCGAACGGCAAGCTGGACCTCGCGCGGGCCGAGGGGGTCGGTCTCCTCGCCGCGGCGGCGAGCCGCGGCGAGGCGCGCCGCGCGATCGGCCTCGTGCGGGGCGAGCTCTCCCGGCGGGTGGCGCTCGTGCGGGAGGATCTGCTCGGGGCCCTCGTCGAGCTCGAGGCGAGGCTCGACTTCGGAGACGAGCTGGCGGCCGGGGACGACGGGCCCGCGCTGGCCCGCCTCGATCGCGCGCGGCGGACCCTGGAAGCGCTCGGCGAGGAAGTGGGCGCGGGGAGAGTCGCCGAAGGCGTCCCGACGGTCGTCATCGCCGGCCCTCCCAACGCCGGGAAGTCGACGCTCTTCAACGCGCTCCTCGGGGAGGACCGCGCCCTCGTGACCGAGGTGCCCGGGACCACGCGGGACGCCGTTTCCGAGCTCGTGGAGATCTGCGGCGAGAGGGTCCGGCTCGTGGACACCGCGGGGCTTCGGGAGGCCGGAGACCCGGTCGAGAAGCTCGGGGTGGAGGCGGCCCGGCGGGCGGTGGCGGGGGCGGACCTCGTCCTCGTGACGCGCGAGCCGGGCGCCGGGGCGGAGACGGGCCTCGACCTCCCTTCGGGCGTCGCCCCCCTTCTCGTCGGGACGAAGGCCGACCTGGGCCCCGCGGGCGGGGCGGGCGGGCTCCGGGTGAGCGCGAGGACGGGCGCAGGGCTCGAGGAGCTGCGGCGCGAGATCGGCCGACGGCTCGGCGCCGGAGGGGAGGGCGGCTCCTTCACCGGGCTGCCGCGGCAGGGGGAGGCTCTCCGGCGGGCGGCGGTGGCGCTCGACGGGCTCGGTCCCGCAACCCCGGGCGAGCTGGCGGCGGCGGGAGCCCGGGCGGCGCTGCACGCGCTCGGCGAGATCACGGGGGAGACGGCGACAGAGGATCTGCTGGACCGGGTGTTTTCCACGTTCTGCGTCGGGAAGTGAAATGCGGGAGCGCTACGACGTCGTGGTGGTGGGCGGGGGGCACGCCGGGGCCGAGGCGGCGCACGCCGCCGCCCGGCTCGGCTGCCGGACGCTCCTCCTGACGCGGGACCTCGGGGCGGTCGCGCGGATGAGCTGCAACCCGGCGATCGGCGGGCTCGCGAAGGGGCAGGCCGTCCGCGAGGTCGACGCGCTCGGCGGGCTGATGGGTCGGGTCGCGGACCGGACGGGGATCCAGTTCAAGGTCCTGAACGCCTCGCGAGGCCCGGCCGTTCAGGGGCTCCGGTGCCAGTCGGACAAGCGCGCGTACTCGTTCGAGATGGGGGCGCTTCTCTGCGCCTTGCCCGGGCTCGAGCTGAGGGAGGGGGCGGCCGGCGGGTTCCTTCTCTCCGGCGGGCGGCTCGCCGGGCTTCGGCTCGAGGACGGCTCCGAGATCCTCTGCGGCGCCGCCGTGGTCACGAGCGGGACGTTTCTCCAGGGGCTCATCCACGTCGGCGCGGCGACCCACGCCGCCGGACGGTGGGGCGAGCCGCCCTGCGCCGGGCTCTCTGGGGCGCTCCGCGCGGTGGGGCTCCGGACGGGGCGGATGAAGACCGGCACGCCGCCGCGCGTCCACGCGGATTCGATCGACCGGGCGAAGACGGCGCGCGCGAAAGGGGACGAACGGCCGCGGCCGTTCTCCTTCCGGAGCCGCGGAGGGGCGTTCCCGCTCCTTCCGCAGGTGGACTGCTGGCTGACGCACACGAGCGAGCGGACGCACGACCTGATCCGGGGGAACCTCGATCGATCCCCGCTCTACTCCGGCGCGATCGTCGGAAGGGGGCCCCGGTACTGCCCGTCAATAGAAGACAAGGTGGTCCGATTTCCGGATCGCGATCGGCACCAGGTGTTCATCGAGCCCGAAGGACTGGACACCGAATGGACCTACCTGAGCGGCCTCTCGATGTCCCTCCCGGCCGATCTTCAGGAGGAGATCGTCCGGAGCCTACCCGGGCTCGAGCGGGCGGAGATCCTCCGGCCCGCCTACGCGGTGGAGTACGACGTCGTCTTCCCCGAGCAGCTCGACGACACCCTCGAGGCCCGCGCCCTTCCGGGCCTCTTCCTGGCGGGACAGGTGAACGGGACCTCGGGGTACGAGGAGGCCGCCGGTCAGGGACTCGTGGCGGGGGTGAACGCGGCGGCGGTCTCCCGCGGCCGGGAAGCCGAGCCCTTCGTTCTCGGTCGCCACGAGGCCTACATCGGCGTCATGATCGACGACCTGGTGACTCTCGGCGCCGACGAGCCCTATCGCCTTCTGACGTCGCGGGCGGAGCACCGGCTCCTTCTCGGCGCCGACTCTGCCTACGCCCGGCTGACGCCTCGGGCCCTGGAGCGCGGGCTCCTGTCCGAGGAGGACGCCGCGCCCGTCCTCGAGAGGGAGGCGCGTCTCCGGCGCGGGCGGGCGGCGCTCGACGCGGCCCGGCTCGTCCCGGACCGGGCGACGCTGGCCGAGCTCGAGGAGCACGGCCTCGCGCTCTCGGAGCAGACGACAGCCGCGGGGCCCCTCCGGAGACCCGACGCCCCGGCGTCGCTGAGGGGA
>CALMDF010000363.1 GCA_937864895.1 uncultured Holophagales bacterium
CCTTCACCTTCACGCGCCCCGCGAGGATGAGCGCCTCCGCCCTCGTTCGCGACTCCGCGAGGCCGCGCGCGACCAGGAGGACGTCGAGGCGCGTCCTCGGCAACGCCATCAGGGCACGACGACGACCTTCAGCGCCTCGCCGCCGCCCTCGGCGAGCGCGAAGGCCTCGGCGGCCCGCTCGAGCGGAAGGCGGTGCGTGACGAGCCGCTCGGCCGGGAGGGCGCCCGAGTCGATGAGCTCGAGGGCACGCCGCGTCTCGAGGGGACCCGACGAGTAGCTGAAGCGGAGGGTGAGGTCCCTGAAGTACGGGGTGTGGGGCGAAATCGGCCAGACCGTCCCGGGGGAGACCGGCGAGAAGAAGACGACCCGGGCCGCGGGCGCGGCCGCCTCGATGGCGGACAGGACGGCCGCCGCCGCCGTCGGGATGACGAAGACGACGTCCGCTCCGCCGGGAGCGGCCTTCCCGACGAGGTCGGCGAGCCCCCCGTCGGCGGGGTCCACGACGACGTCGAACCCGAGGCCGCGCGCCAGGCGGCGGCGGACCGGGTCCGGGTCGCTCCCGAGGAGGAATCCCGCCCCTGCCAGCCGGGCGAGCCAGCCCAGGAGGATGCCGTTGGAACCGAGGCCCACGACGAGGACGGCGTCCCCCTGCCGCACGGCGGCCCGGTCGACCGCCTTCAGCGCACAGGCCGCCGGCTCCACGAATGCCCCGCCGGTGAACGAGACGCCCGGGGGCAGGAGAAGCGCGTCGCGTGATACGGAGGGCGCGGCAACCCGGACGTACTCGGCGAGTCCGCCGGGGTGGAGCCGCGACGGTTTCCACTCCGGGCACATCACGGGCTCGCCCGCGACGCAGAAGCGGCAGGCTCCGCACGGGGCGTGGTGGTGGACGAAGACGCGGTCGCCCGGCGAAAGGTGCGCGACGCCCACGCCTCTCTCGACGACGCCGCCCGCCGTCTCGTGGCCGAGGACGGCCGGGGCCTTCGTCGCCACGTACCAGGGGTGGACGTCGCTGCCGCAGAGGCCCACGGCCTTCATCGCGACGAGGACCTCGCCGGGGCCCGGCCGCGGCGTCTCCATCTCCACGACCTCGATCCGGCCCGGGGCGCGGGCGAGGGCGGCCTTCATCGTGGCCGGGATCACGGGAGGAACGCGACCTTCATCTCTTCGCCACGCGAGAGCCTCTCGAGGACGAACGGATATTTCTCGAGCGGGCTCTCGGACGTCACGAGGCGCTCCGTCGGGATCTCCCCCCTCGCGAGGAGCGCGAGGGCCGCTCGCGCGTCGTCCGCGGTGTAGTGGAACGAGCCGACGAGCGTCACCTCGTCGTAGTGGATCCGGTGCGCGAGGACGGCGAGCCGTGCCTCGCGCACGAGGCCCGCGAAGAGGAGAACCGTTCCGCCTCGCGCCGCGAGCCCCGACGCCTCGTCCGCGATCCCGGGGACCCCCGTCGTCTCGACGACGATGTCGGCGCCCAGCCCTCGCGTCAGGTCCCTGAGCTGCGACGAGAGGCTTTCGCGCATCGAGACCCCTTCCGCCCCCAGGGCCACGTGGGCGGCGAGCCGTTTCGGGCTTCGTCCCGCCACGAGGACGCGCGCCGCCCCCCGGCGGACGAGCAGGCTCGTGAAGAGGAGGGCGATCGGGCCGGCACCGAGGACGAGGGCGGTCCGTCCCGCCGGGTCGGGGACCCGGCCGAGGCCGCGCAGGACGGACGCGAGAGGGTCGAGGAGCGCCGCGGCGGCCGGCGAGAGCCCGTCGGGAACGCGCAGGAGCCCGCCGCGGACGATTCGCGCCGGGATCCTCGCGTACTCGGCCCAGGTCCCCCAGACGCGGTGGTCGAACGCGGTGCCGCAGAGGTTGGGCCGGCCGGTCCGGCACTCGGGGCACTCGCCGCAGGGTCCCGTCACGGCGGACGTCACCCGTTCCCCCTCCTTGAAGGCCGCCCCCTCTCCCACGCGGAAGACCCTTCCGGAGAACTCGTGCCCGAGGACGGTCGGGAAGGGAACCTTCGGGTGGCCGCGTTTCACGAGCTTGAGGTCCGTTCCGCAGGTCAGCGTCGCGTCGACGCGAACGACGACCTCCCCCGGTCCGGGTTCGGGGACCGGCAGCTCCCGGAGGACCACGTGTCCGGGCGCGTCGCAGACGAGAGCGCGCATCGGGCCTCCGGCGCCTTCAGCCCGCGGCGCGGGCCCGGATCGGCACGACGCCGGCGCCGGTCGTCCTGGCGCGGAACGTCCGGAGGAGCCCCTCCTCGTCGATCCCGAGCTCGGCCCGCTGCTCCGCCTGGGTGGCGTGAAGGACGTACCGGTCGGGAATCCCGAGCCGGTGGACGGGCGCGACGATGCCCAGCGCGTCGAGGGCCTCGGAGACGGCGGAACCGAACCCTCCGGCGACGGCGTTCTCCTCGACCGTGAAGACGGGAGTCCCGGGCTTGACGAACTGGGCGACGAGCTCGGTGTCGAGGGGCTTCACCCAGCGCGCGTTGATCACCGAGAGCGAGGGGCCGCCCTCCGCGGCGAGCCGCTCGGCCGCGGCGAGCGACGGCATGACCGGGCCGCCGCTCGCGCCGCCGCCGCCGGCCTCGCCGCCCCGGACGACCCCTCCCTTCCCCACCGGGAGGAGCTTCGGCTCGGCGTCGAGCGCGACGCCGTGGCCCGCCCCGCGGGGGTAGCGGATCGCCGTCGGGTGGCCCGTCGTCAGCGCGGTCGCCAGGAGGTTGCGCAGCTCGCCCTCGTCTTTCGGCGCCGCGACCATCATGTTCGGGAAGACCCGCAGGTAGGAGAGGTCGTAGGCGCCGTGGTGAGTCGGCCCGTCCGCCCCGACGACGCCGCCGCGGTCGAGGGCGAAGACGACCGGGAGGTCCATGAGGCAGACGTCGTGGAAGACCTGGTCGTAGGCCCGCTGGAGGAACGTCGAGTAGATGGCGCAGACGGGCTTCAGCCCCTGCGTCGCCATGCCCGCGGCGAAGAGGACCGCATGCTGCTCGCAGATGCCCACGTCGAACGAGCGTTCCGGGAACTTCCGCGCGAAGGTGTCGAGGCCCGTGCCGTCGGGCATCGCGGCGGTGATCGCCACGATGCGCTCGTCCTTCGCCGCGAGCTCGGCGAGCGTGTCGGCGAAGACCGCCGTGTAGCTCGGCGGCGCCGCCTTCTTCGCGATCTCTCCCGTCTCGACCTTGAACGGCGAGGGGCCGTGCCAGAAGACCGGGTCCTGCTCGG
>CALMDF010000364.1 GCA_937864895.1 uncultured Holophagales bacterium
TCTACTCCGAGAAGCCGGACGGCACGCCGCTGACGCTCTCGACCCAGCACCACCGCCTCAGCTTCCTCAAGCAGTTCTTCAAGTGGCTCGCCCGCGAGAACCACCTCCTCTCGAACCCCGCCTCCGAGCTCGAGCTGCCGAAGGTGGAGAAGCGGCTGCCGAAGCACGTCCTGACGGCCACCGAGGCCGAGGCGATCCTGGCCCAGCCCGACATCAGGAAGCCCCAAGGTCTTCGCGACCGAGCGATTCTCGAGACCTTCTACTCCACGGGGATCCGGAGGGCGGAGCTGTCGGGCCTGAAGATCCATGACGTCGACACCGAACGCGGCACGATCACCGTCCGCCAGGGCAAAGGGCGCAGGGATCGCGTCGTCCCGGTGGGGGAGAGGGCCGGGGCGTGGATTGCGAAGTACATCCGCGAGGCCCGACCCGACTTCGTCATCGAGCCGGACCGCGGCTTCATCTTCCTCGCTGGCGAGGGCGAGCCGATCGCGCCGAAGACGCTCAGCCTGTATGTGAGCCGGTACGTGAAAGCGTCCGGCGTGGCGAAGACCGGCTCCTGCCACCTCTTCCGGCACGCCATGGCGACGCTGATGCTCGAGAACGGCGCCGACGTGCGAATGATCCAGGCCATCCTGGGCCACGTGAAGCTGACGACGACGGAGATCTACACGCACGTGGCCATCACGAAGCTCAAGGAGATCCACACGGCTACTCACCCGGCGGCGCGGCTGGGGCCGCGGAAGGAGGAACCCGATGCGCGCATCCCCGACTCGACTGAACCGGTATCATGAAGGGGCCATGGGCGAGCTGCCGCGCATCACCTTCAACGCCAAAGTCATGGGCGGAAAGCCGTGCATCCGGGGGATGCGCGTCACGGTGAGCACTGTGGTCGGGCTCGTTGCCACCGAGCACACGCACGCCGAGATCCTGGACCTCTATCCCTACCTGGAGGAAGAAGACATCCGGCAGGCGTTGCAGTACGCGGCCTGGCGCGCCGGCGAGGTCGAGATCCCTCTGGCCTCGGCGTGAAGCTCCTGCTCGACATGAACCTCTCGCCCCGATGGGCGGAGCTCCTCCGTCAGGCCGGCCACGAAGCCCTCCACTGGTCGACGGTCGGCCAGGCCACGGCGGAAGACCAGGAGCTGATGGCTTGGGCGCGCACGCACGGCTACGTCGTCGTCACGAACGACCTGGACTTCGGGGCGATCCTGGCCGCGACCCAGGCCGAGGGGCCGAGCGTCCTCCAGATGCGGACGGAAGCCGTCTCCCCGCGCTCTCTCGGAGACCGCCTCCTCAAGGCGCTCGAACGCTTCGAGGGAGACCTCCTTGCCGGGGCGCTGATCACGGTGGACGAGCGTCGCGAGCGGGCCCGGCTCCTTCCGATCAAGCCCCAGCGCCCGGAGCCCACGAACTGAGCGATCTCCGCAGCGCTGCCTCTTCCCTTAGTCGCAGAATGGGCCGCGTGAGACTCACGCGGCCCTTCGTGCTCCTGGCCCTGGCGGCGCTGCTCGCGCCGCCAGCCGAGGCCTCGCGCACGAGCGTGTGGGAGCGAAACCCACCCGCCTCTCTCAAGGCGACGACGCCGGACGCAGCGGGCCTGCTCGCTTCGCTCGCGCCGGCAGCCGCTGCTGACACAGAGATCGCCGAGCCAGCGCTCTTCAACCTCGGTGACGTCGTCCTCGCCGACACCGCGGACGCCGACGCCGAGCACTTCGACCTCGGCCCTCTGACGCTCGTCGACCTCAACCATCTGCGAGGTCCGCCGCCGAGTTATCCAGAAACCCGCGTCAGGGGTTTCGAGCTACTCCCGCCCTTCCGCGTCGGGCCATCGCCATCGCTAAGCCTCTGGTCGCGTCAGGCTTGCGGCTCGATTAGCTGCGAGCTCGTGTCGGATAGCCCCGAAGACCCGTGGGGGCTGGAGACCGGCGCGGCATTCGGTGCGATCGACCGTAGGGACCGCGGGATCACGAATCCGATCGCCGGGACCATCGACCCGGAGGCCGTGGCGAGGGAAGCGGCGGCGACGGCGGTTGAAGAGTTCAGCTATGTCGGGATCGCGAACGGACTCTCGAGCTCGCTGCTCGGGTACGACTTCGTCCGAAACGAGGAGGTCAAGGGACCGCTCGCCCGGGTCCTTGCCGCGGTCTCAGTTGTTCCGGGGATCCCAGCCACCGTCCGGAGGATCGACGAGATACCCGGCCTCAATAGTGTTGCGAAGGCAGCTTCAGAGGGCGCTGAAGAAGCCACGAAGGCAGCCAGAGGCGCCGTGATCTGCGGTTCCGGTGGCCCCTGCAAGGTCTATGAAATCCCAGCAGCGGAGCTGACGACTGGAAAGCCGTACATCGGGAAGACGAGGCGTTCGATACCGCAGCGGATGGCGGACAAGGATCATCGCTTGAAGACGCCGACTGGAAAGCCGCCGAAGGCCGAGCCGTTGGCTGAGAACCTCACGCCTGAAGAGGCTGCGGGGGTAGAGGCGTTGCTCGCACAGGAGCGCGGACTCGAGAACCTTTCGAACAAGATTCCGCCGCTAGATCCGACTCTGCCGAAGAATGCTCCAAGAATTGAAGCAGCAAGGAAGCTCTTGGAGCGGGAGCGGGGTCAGTGACGGCGTCGGGCCCGCCTCACGATTTCTGGGCGGCGTTTCGTGCCGAGGCAGATGAGCTGGCCAGGAAGATTGCGGCCGGAGATCTTCGTGGGCCGTTCCAACGTGTGGAGTCGTTGCTTGACGAGCATGGTCTTCAGTTCTGCTTCGATCTGACCGAAGAAGGCCACGACGCGGTACTCGTGCTGACGCCTGAAGGGGACCACGAACAGGCGCGACTCGTCGATGATCTCCTGGGGGCGATGCCTCCGATAGCTGGCTGGCGTGTCTACGGCAGGAGGCAGCGTAAGCCGCTGAAGGACGCCTTCACGTTTGTCCGCCATGTCTATGGGCGAGATGTGAGCGACGCGACATTCTCCCTTCAGGAGGCTGACGCCGGTGTCGTCGTCACGATGCACTCGGCAGCGATGGGCGGCCTATCAGATGAAGAAGTGGCCGGTCTGGTCGCCACATTCCTTGACCATGCACTCGGGGAGGATGTCGTGATGGACCGGGTGAGCGGCGTAGCCGCGGGTGATGGGAGCGGCCACTTGTCGGCCCAGGACCTGATCACGTCTCTGAGTCGGGTCGACAGGGCTTGAGGACGCGAAGGCGTTTGCTGCAGACGGCCAGAAGCGAGCACGCCGAGGACGAGCACCGCACGGCGCCTGCGGGCGCCGTGGGACGGGGGACGCCCCCGGGCGGCTCCGGCGGGAGGGGCGAAGGAGCCGGACGCTCTGCGAGGCGCGCGCCGGGCGGGGCCCCAATTTCCCCTGCCCGTCACGCGCCTCGCATCCCTGCCGCGGCGCGTAGCTGCGGCGAAGTGTCGCCTTCGCTCCGCGCGGCGTCAGGGCCGCTGGCCGATAACCGCGGTTATCGGCCCCGGAACGGCTGAAGTCCCGCTGTGCTTCGCTCCGCGGGGGCGCCCCTCCCGCCTCCGGGTCCGGCCTTCGGCCGGACCTTTGACATAACCGAAGGCTATGTCAAACCGCCGGGGGCGAGCGGAGCTCGCTACGCTCGGTCGCTGAAGGGCCTGGACACGTCGCCCGCGAACGCGCCGCCGCACGCGCCTGCGGTGCTCGCGAGCTGCGCTCCTCGGCCCGGCGCCGGCGCGAGCGAGCGCCACGCCAGGCCATCGAGCAGCAGAGGCGTCGGCGACGCCGACGCGGCGCTGAAGTGCTGGCACTGCGGGCGCGAAGACCGGGGCGCGGACCTCTGCGCTCCTCGCATCGCTGCGGTGCTCGAGCACCGCGCCCCGAGCGCCCTCGCGCCAGCGCGCCCGGGAGCCGCCGGGAGCGGCTAAAGAAAGAAGCCTGGCAGCCCTTCTCACCGAACTTCTTCTGCACGCGACGACCCCGAGGCAAACGACGTCTGCCACAGACGCCGTCGAGGCTAACGATTTCTGCCACTTTCCCGGCGACGTCACGAACGGCACCGCTCGCGCCGCCGACGTCCCCGGCTGCGCCCCGGTCCTCGGCCGTCAAGGAATCGGCTCTACGAGCCTCGCGCTTCGCGCGTCCTTGACCGCCTGCGGGCCGGAGCGCGGCGTCTCTGATATCGCGGAGCCCATTCGGTCTCCGCGTCGACGAGTCGCCGCGGGACGACGCCGAAGCTCGAGTTGCTTCCTTCCTTTAGCTGCCGCTCTCGTCGGTCCTCGTCGTCGTGGCCCGCCCTGGCGGGAGGCTGCGGACTCGAGCAGCCGCACTGCCAGGGCATCGAGCGCCGCGCCGAGAGGCGCCACCGCTGAAGGAGTGCCCGGCGCGAGGGCTGCCTCTCGACGCAGCCCTCGTGACGGGCCTTTAGCTGCTCGCGCGGCCGTGAAGCGGAAGCTGCGCTTTCGTAGGCCGCGCGCACCTTGCGACCCCGGCGGTGACGGCCCCAACTTCGTTGGGCCGCAGGGCCGGCCCGGCGGCCGGCCCCGGAGGCGGAAGGGGCGCCCCTCGCGGCCAGCGGCCGCGAGCTTGAAGCTGCCCCGTGGGGCCGAATGCGTATTCGGCCCCAGCGGCCCTTACGCGACGCGGCGCGGAGGCCGCCGTCGGCCGGAGGGAGGCGGCGCGGAAGGGATTCACGGCGCGTGACGGGCAGGGGAAATTGGGGCCCCGCCCGGCGCGCGCCGTGAAAAGCGGCGGCTCGATCGCCCCTTCCGCCGGAGCCGCCGGGGGCGGGGATCCGGTCCCTCCCCTTTCGGGCGGGGACCTACTCCTCGCCGAAGAAGTCGGAGTCGATGCGCTTGACGATGTAAGTCGTGGCGGGGGAGACGCCGAGATCGAAGTCGATCATCAGCTCGGCCAGCTGGGCGCCGTCGATCAGCGCGACCTTCGAGTCGATGCCGGCGGCGTACTGCCGCGCCTCGTCGGAGAACGCGCTCGTCGTGATGAAGACCCCCTTGCGGGCCCTTCGGCCGTGCAGCGCTCCCACAAACTTCTGTATCTCGGGCCGCCCGACCGTCCCCTCCCAGCGCTTGGCCTGCAGGTAGATCACGTCCAGACCGAGCCGGTCCTCGTGGATCACCCCGTCGAGCCCCTCGTCGCCGGAGCGGCCGAGTGCCTTGCCGGCGTCCTGGCGTGAGCCGCCGTAGCCCATCTTCAGGAGCAGAGCCACCACCAGCTCCTCGAAGAACGTGGGCGAGCTCCTCTTCACGCGATCGAGGACCTCGGTGGCCAGGGCCTTGCGGATGCGCAGGCTGGCCGACTCCAGCGTCTCCTCGGGCGTTGCGGAACTCTCCGCGTGCTCCTCTCCGGTGCTCGAGTCCTCGGAGTCCTTCTTTGTCCGAAACTCCACGAACTCGGGGAACCGATCCAGCACCCGTATGTCGATTCTGGGGAGCTTCTCGGCCAGGAGGGCAAGCCCGCGGGGCGTGATCTGGAAGTGCCCGCGCCGGGAGGAGGAGAAGAGCCCTGCCCGCTGCAGGTAGACCTTGGCCCAGGCGACCCGATTCGCGAACACCGTTTGCCGGCCGCTCGGCAACAGCTGGGCGGTGTCTTCCTCGGAGAGCCCCAGCCGTGCAGCCAGCAGCGGACGGGACTCGGCCAGCGTGTGCTCCCTGCCGTCGGTAGCCAGCTGCAGGATCGGCAGCATCAGGTCCTGGAAGCCGGGGACGCTCATCAGCCTCTGCCGCTGGCGATCTGGTCGATCTGCTTCTTGGCGATGAACGCGTCGAGGAAATCGACGATCGACTTCAGGTCGTCACGCGTCACCACGGCATCGAGCTTCCGGAGCCGCTCGGCCAGGACGGGATAGCGGATCGCGGGGCTCTCTCCCGCCTTGCGCTTCGTCACGCCGAAGACCAGCTCGTCGGCGGAAACCTGGAGCACCTCGGCCATGCGGCGGATGCGCTCGAGCGTGGGCAGGGAGGTCCCCATCTCGTACTTGGAGACCTGGCGGACGTGGACCCCGATCAGGTCGGCCAGCTCCTGCTGCGAGAGACGCCTCTCCTGCCGGAGCCGCTTGAGAGTCTGAGAGAACGCGGCCATCAGCAGCGAGTCTAGGGTCGGGTCTCGGATGAGCCTGTGGATGTCCATTGACAGCAACATACTATACGCTTACCGTGCGTATACGCGTAAAGTATGCGTCACGAGTCTGCTTTTCCCTCTTGACAGCCCCTCGCGAAAGCAGCGTTTCGACGTAGCGGAGGTGATCGATGGCGCGAATCCCCGACGAGCTGCTCCGGCGCATCCGCGAGGAGGTCCCTCTCGAGCGTCTCGCGGAAGCCAAGGGCGTCGAGCTCAAGAGGCACGGCGCCGACCTCATCGGCCGCTGTCCCTTCCACGACGACCGAGAGCCTTCCCTCGTCGTCACTCCTGGGAAGAACCTCTGGCACTGCCTCGGGGCCTGTCAGACGGGCGGCTCGCCGATCGACTGGGTGATGAAGGCCGAAGGGGTCAGCTTCCGGCACGCCGTCGAGATTCTCCGGGCCGAGCACTTCCCGACGACGCCATCTCTCGACGGCCCGCCGCAGCGCTCGACCGTCCCGAAGCTCGCGCCTCCTGTCGACCTCGACGCCGACGACCGCGAGTTGCTGGGGCAGGTGATCGGCTACTACCACCAGACGCTCAAGGAGAGCCCCGAGGCCCTTGCGTATCTCGAGAACCGGGGTCTGACGCATCCCGAACTCGTCGACCGATTCCAGCTCGGCTACGCCAACCGGACTCTCGGCTACCGCCTCCCCGCCATGAGCCGCAAGGCGGGCCAGGAGATCCGCACCCGGCTCCAGAAGCTGGGCGTCCTCCGCGACAGCGGGCACGAGCACCTCAACGGCTCGCTCGTCGTCCCGATCCTGGGCGAAGGAGGCAAGGTCCTCGGCGCCTACGGCCGGAAGATCACGCCGGCTCACCAGCTGCGCGCCGGCACGCCGCTGCACCTCTACCTCCCCGGCCCCCACCGCGGCGTCTTCAACGTCGAGGCCCTCGTCTCCTCGAAGGAAGTCGTCCTCTGCGAGGCGCTGGTCGACGCCCTCACCTTCTGGTGCGCGGGCTTCCGCAACGTCACGGCCTCCTACGGTGTAGAGGGCTTCACGCACGATCACCTGGCGGCCTTCAAGACCTACGGCACCGAGCACGTCCTCATCGCCTACGACCGCGACGACGCTGGCGACAAGGCCGCCGAGAGCCTCGGGAAGAAGCTCACTACCGAAGGGATCGGCTGCTCGCGTGTCCAGTTTCCGAAGGGGATGGACGCCAACGAGTACGCGCTCAAGGTCCAGCCGCCCGCGAAAGCTCTCAGCCTTCTTCTGCGGACGGCCGTCTGGATGGGGAACGGGAAGCCCGTGATCACGGCGGCCGTGTGCGCCGCTGCCGCGGCACCAGCCGAGGCGGCTGCGCCGCCTCCGGCCGCTCCGGTCCCTGTCTCGTCCACTTCACCCGTCCCTGCCGTACGTGCGTACGAGCAGCCGGCCCCTTTAGCAGCTAAAGAAAGAAAGCATCAGGGCGAGGCCTCGCAGACGCCCCCCGATTTCGACGAAGTCGTCGTCCCCCTCGGCGACCGTCGCTACCGCCTGCGTGGCCTCAAGAAGAACCTCGCCTGGGGCGTCCTGAAGCTCAACGTCCTCGTCACTCGCGAGGGCCCCGAGGCCGAGGCCCTCTTCGCGCCCCCGTCGCCTCTCTCCGGCTTCTTCGTCGACACCCTCGACCTCTACTCGGCCCGCCAGCGCGCCGCCTTCGAGAAGCAGGCCGCGCACGAACTGGGCCTCGTCGAGGAGACCGTCAAGCGCGACCTCGGCCAGCTCTTGAGGAAGGCGGAAGATCTCCAGCAGGAGAGCATCCGCAAAACGCTCGAGCCGAAGGAGAAGGCGGTCCTCCTCAGCGAAGACGAAACGGCCGAGGCCCTCGCCTTCCTCCGCGACCCGAACCTCCTCGCCCGCATCCTCGAAGACTTCGAGACGGGCGGCCTCGTCGGGGAGGACACCAACAAGCTCACGGCCTACCTTGCGGCCATCTCGAGAAAGCTCGACAAGCCGCTCGCCGTCATCGTCCAGTCCAGCTCGGCAGCGGGGAAGTCGGCCCTCATGGAGGCTGTCCTTGGCTTTGTCCCGGAAGAGGAGCGCGAGAAGTACTCGGCCCTCACGGGCCAGTCGCTCTTCTACTTCGGAGAAGGCAAGAGCCTCCGTCACAAGATCCTCGCCATCGCCGAAGAGGAGGGCGCCGAGAAGGCCGGCTACGCATTGAAGCTCCTCCAGTCCGAAGGCGAGCTGTCGATCGCATCCACTGGCAAGGACCCGCAGACGGGGCGCCTCGTCACGCAGGAGTACCGCGTCGAAGGGCCGGTGATGATCTTCCTGACGACGACGGCCATCGAGATCGACGAAGAGCTCCTCAACCGCTGCCTCGTCCTCACCGTCGACGAGAGTCGGGAGCAGACGAGGCGCATCCACGATCTGCAGCGGAGGGCCTCGACGCTCGACGGCATCCTCGCCTCGCGCCGCAAGCCGAAGGCGCTGAAGGTCCACCGCAACGCCCAGAGGCTTCTCCGCCCCCTTCTCGTCCACAACCCTTACGCCGCGCGCCTCACCTTCCTCGACGAGAAGACGCGGATGCGGCGCGACCACGTGAAGTACCTCAAGCTCATCGAGGCCATCGCCCTCCTCTTCCAGTACCAGCGGGAGGTGAAGTCGCTGACGGTCGACGGCGAGGTCGTCGAGTACGTCGAAGCGACGCTCGCCGACGTCGCCCTCGCCAACCGCCTCGCCTCCGAGGTCCTTGGCCGGAGCCTCGACGAGCTGCCGCCGCAGACGCGGCGCCTCCTCGTCCACCTCGACGACATGGTCACGTCCCTCTGCGAGAAGCACGGTGTCGCGCGGGAGGACCTGCGCTTCAGCCGGCGAGACGTGAGGGCGGCGACCGGCTGGGGGGACACCCAGCTGAAGGTCCACATGGCGCGCCTGGCGGAGCTGGAGTACCTGCTCCTGCACCGAGGGGGCCGGGGCCAGAGCTTCGTCTACGAGCTGCTCTACCGGGGCGAGGGCAAAGGCGGCGCGCGCTTCCTCCCCGGCCTCCTCGACGTCACGGGCCTGGACGAGTACGACGGAGAGCGGTCGGGGTTTTCGGCCGAGCGGTCGGCCCCCGGTCGGCCCTCGGTCGGGGGGTGGTCGGGGGGCGGTCGGGGCGACGAAGACGAGCCGGACCCCGCTCCCCATGAGGGTTTGAACGGTTTCTCGCACGAGGAGGCCGAATCCCCGCTCCTCGGAGCCACGCTCGGAATCCCGTCGTACCCGCCTCCCGAGCCGAAGCTCCTCCTCCGCCGGGTCGCGGGCCGGCTGTAGGGGCAGGGCCGTGACGACCCCGGCCCGTAGGCGCGCGGCGGCCCGAAGGAAGCGGGTCTTCGCCTTCCGCGACACCATCGACCCTCGCGGTTTCGTCGTCCTTCTGAAGGCGCATCTCGAGCACATGAAGGTGAGGGGCTACTCGCCGAGGACGGTCCAGTCGGCCGAGTGGTCCGTCTCGGACTTCGCCGTCTGGTGCCAGGAGCGCGACGTGATGAAGCCCCGCGACGTGACGAAGCCGATGCTCGAGCGCTACCAGAAGACGCTCTTCTACACGGAGAAGCCGGACGGCACGCCGCTGACGCTCTCGACCCAGCACCACCGCCTCAGCTTCCTCAAGCAGTTCTTCAAGTGGCTCGCCCGCGAGAACCACCTCCTCTCGAACCCCGCCTCCGAGCTCGAGCTGCCGAAGGTGGAGAAGCGGCTGCCGAAGCACGTCCTGACGGCCACCGAGGCCGAGGCGATCCTGGCCCAGCCCGACATCAGGAAGCCCCAAGGTCTTCGCGACCGAGCGATTCTCGAGACCTTCTACTCCACGGGGATCCGGAGGGCGGAGCTGTCGGGCCTGAAGATCCATGACGTCGACACCGAACGCGGCACGATCACCGTCCGCCAGGGCAAAGGGCGCAGGGATCGCGTCGTCCCGGTGGGGGAGAGGGCCGGGGCGTGGATTGCGAAGTACATCCGCGAGGCCCGACCCGACTTCGTCATCGAGCCGGACCGCGGCTTCATCTTCCTCGCTGGCGAGGGCGAGCCGATCGCGCCGAAGACGCTCAGCCTGTATGTGAGCCGGTACGTGAAAGCGTCCGGCGTGGCGAAGACCGGCTCCTGCCACCTCTTCCGGCACGCCATGGCGACGCTGATGCTCGAGAACGGCGCCGACGTGCGAATGATCCAGGCCATCCTGGGCCACGTGAAGCTGACGACGACGGAGATCTACACGCACGTGGCCATCACGAAGCTCAAGGAGATCCACACGGCTACTCACCCGGCGGCGCGGCTGGGGCCGCGGAAGGAGGAACCCGATGCGCGCATCCCCGACTCGACTGAACCGGTATCATGAAGGGGCCATGGGCGAGCTGCCGCGCATCACCTTCAACGCCAAAGTCATGGGCGGAAAGCCGTGCATCCGGGGGATGCGCGTCACGGTGAGCACTGTGGTCGGGCTCGTTGCCACCGAGCACACGCACGCCGAGATCCTGGACCTCTATCCCTACCTGGAGGAAGAAGACATCCGGCAGGCGTTGCAGTACGCGGCCTGGCGCGCCGGCGAGGTCGAGATCCCTCTGGCCTCGGCGTGAAGCTCCTGCTCGACATGAACCTCTCGCCCCGATGGGCGGAGCTCCTCCGTCAGGCCGGCCACGAAGCCCTCCACTGGTCGACGGTCGGCCAGGCCACGGCGGAAGACCAGGAGCTGATGGCTTGGGCGCGCACGCACGGCTACGTCGTCGTCACGAACGACCTGGACTTCGGGGCGATCCTGGCCGCGACCCAGGCCGAGGGGCCGAGCGTCCTCCAGATGCGGACGGAAGCCGTCTCCCCGCGCTCTCTCGGAGACCGCCTCCTCAAGGCGCTCGAACGCTTCGAGGGAGACCTCCTTGCCGGGGCGCTGATCACGGTGGACGAGCGTCGCGAGCGGGCCCGGCTCCTTCCGATCAAGCCCCAGCGCCCGGAGCCCACGAACTGAGCGATCTCCGCAGCGCTGCCTCTTCCCTTAGTCGCAGAATGGGCCGCGTGAGACTCACGCGGCCCTTCGTGCTCCTGGCCCTGGCGGCGCTGCTCGCGCCGCCAGCCGAGGCCTCGCGCACGAGCGTGTGGGAGCGAAACCCACCCGCCTCTCTCAAGGCGACGACGCCGGACGCAGCGGGCCTGCTCGCTTCGCTCGCGCCGGCAGCCGCTGCTGACACAGAGATCGCCGAGCCAGCGCTCTTCAACCTCGGTGACGTCGTCCTCGCCGACACCGCGGACGCCGACGCCGAGCACTTCGACCTCGGCCCTCTGACGCTCGTCGACCTCAACCATCTGCGAGGTCCGCCGCCGAGTTATCCAGAAACCCGCGTCAGGGGTTTCGAGCTACTCCCGCCCTTCCGCGTCGGGCCATCGCCATCGCTAAGCCTCTGGTCGCGTCAGGCTTGCGGCTCGATTAGCTGCGAGCTCGTGTCGGATAGCCCCGAAGACCCGTGGGGGCTGGAGACCGGCGCGGCATTCGGTGCGATCGACCGTAGGGACCGCGGGATCACGAATCCGATCGCCGGGACCATCGACCCGGAGGCCGTGGCGAGGGAAGCGGCGGCGACGGCGGTTGAAGAGTTCAGCTATGTCGGGATCGCGAACGGACTCTCGAGCTCGCTGCTCGGGTACGACTTTGTAAGGAACGAAGAGGTCAAAGGCCCCCTCGCCCGTGCCCTTGCAGGCGTATCGGTGGTTCCTGGGATTCCGGCGACGATTCGGAAGCTATCGGACGTACCGGTGCCGTCAGGGCTATTGCGGCAAGCGGACGAAGTCGCGGAAGCAGCAGCCGCCAGAGCGAAGCAGGGTGGACGCGAGACGGCCATGGCCAGTCGGCCGGCCGAGGACGCAGTTTCAGAGGCGCTTGCAGTGCCCACGAATCGGGAAGCCCCACGAGAGACGGTCAGGATTCCGGGTACAAGTCGAAGCGGCTTCAGGGTCACGGACCTCCAGGCGCTGGGCGAGAACGGCACGATTGCGCTGAGGGGCTCGATCGTAGAAGTGAAGGATGTGGCTCGACTGGAAGCGCGAGGCCAAATCCGTGATTTCATCGCCTTCGCGGAGGGGCAAGGTTTGAAGGTCGAGATATTCACTAATGCGCCGGAGCCAGTCCGCGGGAAGATCGCGGACGCGATCAGGCGTGGGACGGTTGTTCTGCGACCGATCCCCAAGAAGAAGAGCTGATGGTGCCGAGGCCCATGGCTCTCGATTCGCACCTTCACTACGGTCGCTACATCTTCGATGCGGATCTCCTCGGTCAGATCCAGCTAGTGCTCGCTGAATGGGCTCCCAGATGGTGCACGCATTTTCGGATCGCGGACCCACCGAAGACGAAGGTCGACGTGACGATCCCCGGCGCACTATTCGATGCCGTTGCGGCCGAGATGAACCGGGTGTCCGCCTATTCAATTCAGCTGGAGAGGCTCTTCGGGACTCGGACCGATCCGGTCTCACGACGTGTAATCGAGCTGGCGGGCAGCAGCGCCGGTCTCACGATCCTAATCGACCTCGACTCGCGCATCTTCTTCAAGACGGCTGGCGAACTCCACTGGGGCAACAGCGTCGCATTGCAGGTGACAGGCAAGCGTATCGATGGAGTCCCTGCCTCCACGTGGCTTCGGACGGTCACGAAGGAGCTCATTCGGAGAACAGCGCCATGGTACGGCCACGTCGAGTCCCGGGAAGAGTTTGATGCTGGCAACCTGATTCGTGACGAAGATGGTGTCCGGGCCGTTGGCTCAGAACTGCGGTACGGACTGCCGGGGATCTATTGGTTGAATTACTTCGGCGAGCCTTTCGTGAGGATGATCGGACTGGCGCGGCTGGAGACGACCCCAGCCTTCTCCGTGACGCGGTTGAGCTCTGGAGTCGAGATCGTGTTGTCTTCGGACCCGGGCGAATGGGCGGAGGAGGATTACCGTGAGCGGCGGGGGCGAGTGGTCTCGCACCTGGGACGATCACTCTTCGCGCTGTGGAATGAAGGGGAAGATGCGGTAGTGCCTGAGGAGATGCGGGCCTTTCTGTGAAGGGCGTCTACGTCCAGTCGCGGCCAGGCTGGGCTGGGGTCTACCGTCTACACTCTATTGCTTAGGCAGTAG
>CALMDF010000365.1 GCA_937864895.1 uncultured Holophagales bacterium
ACAGAGGCACAGAGACACAGAGAACGCAGGCCTCACGGGGCAGCCACAGAGGCACGAAGTCGCAGAGCACAACGCAGCCGTCTACGGAGTCGGCAAGGGCGCCGAACAACGGAGGTGCCGCCTCCGTCACTGAGCGGCGGCGGGCAAGTTTGAAGTGGTAAACTGCTCACGCATGGTCGGCCGTGACCATCGGCCCGGCGCCCGTTCCCGCGCATTCATCAGCCATATTCCCCGGGGCCGCCACACGTCCGATCGAAAGGAGCCCGTGTGAGCACCAAGCCGTTCAACGCCTTCGAAATGGCGCAGGCGCAGTTCGACCGCGTCGCCGACATCCTGGATCTCGATCAGGGCACGCGCGACCTGCTGCGCAACCCGATGCGCGAGTTCCAGTTCCTGATTCCCGTCCGCATGGACGACGGGAAGGTCCGCGTGTTCCGCGGGTTCCGCGTGCAGCACAGCGACGCCCGCGGGCCGAGCAAGGGCGGCATCCGCTTCCATCCCCACGAGACGATCGACACGGTGCGGGCGCTCTCGATGTGGATGACCTGGAAGTGCGCGGTTGCCGACATCCCGCTCGGCGGCGGCAAGGGCGGCGTCATCTGCGATCCGCACCACCTGAGCCAGCGCGAGCAGGAGCAGATCTGCCGCGGCTGGGTGCGCCAGGTCGCGCGCGACGTGGGACACGTCCGCGACGTCCCCGCGCCCGACGTCATGACCTCCGGCCAGCACATGCTCTGGATGCTCGACGAGTTCGAGGCGATCCACGGTGGCCACTACCCCGGCTTCATCACCGGGAAGCCGGTGGGGCTCGGCGGGTCGCTCGGCCGCACCGAGGCCACCGGCTACGGCGTCGTCTTCACGGTCCGCGAAGCCCTGCGGGAGCTCGGCATCGAGCCGAAGAGCACGACCGCGAGCGTCCAGGGGTTCGGGAACGTCGCCCAGTACGCGATTGAGCTCTACCACCAGATGGGCGGGAAGGTGACGTGCGTGTCCTGCTGGGACCAGGCCGACCAGACGTCGTACACGTTCCGCAAGAAGGACGGCGTGGACCTCGGGGCCCTCATGTCGATCACGGACCGCTTCGGCGGGATCGACAAGAAGAAGGCCACGGACCTCGGATACGAGGTGCTCCCCGGGGACGCGTGGATCGAGCAGGAAGTCGACATCCTGATGCCGAACGCGATCGAGAACCAGATCACCGGCGAGAACGTCGAAAGAATCCACAAGAGGGTGAAGCTGATCGCCGAGGGCGCCAACGGCCCGACCACGCCCGAGGCCGACGCCGTGATCCAGAAGCGCGGGATCTTCGTCGTCCCGGACTTCCTCGCCAACGCGGGCGGCGTGACCTGCAGTTACTTCGAGCAGGTCCAGTGCAACATGAACTACTTCTGGGAGAAGGACGAGGTGCTCGGGAAGCTCGACGTCAAGATGACGTCGGCCTACCACGCGGTGAGCGAGCTCGCCCGGAAGCAGAAGCTCTACATGCGCGACGCGGCCTACGTGGTCTCCGTGAGCCGGGTCGCCCAGGCCTGCCGCGAGCGCGGCTGGGTCTGATCCCGGGGGTCCCGGCCGGGGGCGCCGCGCTCCGCGACCGCGGGGCGCGGCGCCCGCAAGCGTTACAATCGGGTTTCGGCTCTCCCGCGGAGCGAGGCCCATGAGCTTGCCCGAGGGCCCCGAGATCCCCAGCTTCGACCGCCGCGTCTCCGACGGGGGCGAGCGGTTCACCCGGATCGGCGACGGCTCCGTCGGGGGAAAGGGCGCCGGGCTGCTCCGGATCCACGACATCCTCCTGTCGCGCCTCGACCCGGAGGCGTTCCCGGACTTCGAGGTGAGCATTCCCACGCTCACCGTGGTCGCGACCGGCGTCTTCGACGCCTTCCTCGATCGCAACGATCTGCGCGGGATCGCGTACTCGGACGAGCCCGACGAGACGATCGCCCGCGCGTTCCAGAGGGCCAGCCTCCCGGCGGAGATCCTCGGAGACCTCCGGGCGCTGGTCGAGCAGGTCCGGCAGCCGCTCGCGGTGCGCTCGTCGAGCCTCCTCGAGGACGCGCTGTACCGGCCGTTCGCGGGCGTGTACGCGACGAAGATGATCCCGAACCACCAGCTCGACCCCGACTCGCGCTTCCGGCGTCTCGCCGAGGCCGTCCGGTTCGTGTACGCGTCCACGTTCTTCCGCGGCCCGAAGAGCTACATCCGAACGACCGACCGGTCGATCCGGGACGAGAAGATGGCCGTCGTGATCCAGGAGGTCGTGGGGAGGCGCCGGGGCGACCGGTTCTATCCCGACCTGTCCGGCGTGGCGCGCTCGTACAACTTCTACCGCTCGGGGAACGCGAGACCGGAGGACGGGGTCGCGAGCCTCGCGCTCGGCCTCGGGAAGACGATCGTGGACGGGGGGCTCGTCTGGACGTACTCGCCGGCGTTTCCCAAGGCCTCCCCTCCGTTCGGGTCGGTCGCGGACCTCCTGGAACAGACGCAGGCAAGGTTCTGGGCGGTGAACATGGGGAAGCCGCCCGCCCACGACCCGACCCGAGAGACGGAGTACCTGGTCGAGCAGGGGCTGTCCGAGGCGGAGGAGGACGGCTCGCTCCGCCTCGTCGCGTCGTCCTACGACGCGGGATCGGACCGGCTCCAGCCCGGGCTCCACGGGTCGGGGCCGCGCGCGGTCAACTTCGCTCCGATCCTGGTGCACGGCGCGCTCCCTCTCAACGGCCTCGTCCGGAGGCTGATGGACGACTGCGAGGCCGCCCTGGGGGACAAGGTCGAGATCGAGTTCGCGGTGACGCTTCCCGGCTCCGGCGGCGGGCGGGCGCGATTCGGCTTCCTGCAGGTGCGCCCCCTCGTCGTGTCGCACGAGTTCGTCGAGGTCTCCGCCTCGGACCTCCGGACGGAGGACGTCGTCCTGTCCTCCGACGACGTGATGGGAAACGGGGTCGTGCGGGTCCTTCGCGACGTCGTGTACGGGCGGCCGGGCGGCTTCGAGAGGAAGCCCGCCATCTCGCGCGGCGGGGCTCCC
>CALMDF010000366.1 GCA_937864895.1 uncultured Holophagales bacterium
GTCGCGGCCCTCTTGCCCTCGCCGAGGCCCTTCCCCAGCTGCTCGCCCAGCTCGGGGAGCTTCTTCGGACCGAGGATCAGGAGGGCCAGAGCGAAGATGAAGATCAGCTCCGGCATTCCGAGGTTGCCCATCGCGACGGGATCGTCCGCTGAGCCCGGGACAGAGTCAAGCGAGCCGCCCCGGGAGGCCTCCCGTTCCGGGCACGCCGCGTGCTACCGTCCCGCCCGGAGGCCTCCGTGACGCCTGTTTCGTCCCGTTCCCGCGCCCTGAATCTCCTCGTCGTCCCCCTCGTGCTCGCCGCGACGACGCTCCTCGGCGGGACCCTCGGCCCGCGTCTCCTCGCCGTGTCGGACGCGACGAACCCGATGATGAAGGAGTACTCCGACATCCTCGCGACGGCGCGCGCGTGGTACGCCGACGACCTCGGGACGGAGAAGCTCGTCTACTCCTCCATCGGGGGGATGCTCGACACCCTCGACCCGCACTCGAACTTCCTCGAGCCCGAGGAGTACGGCTCGATGCAGGAGAAGCAGCGCGGGTCGTTCTACGGCCTCGGCATCATCATCTCGAAGCGGAACGGGAAGGTCACGGTCATCACGCCCGTCGAAGGTTCTCCCGCCCAGAGGCTCGGCATCCGCGCGGGCGACATCATCGAGCTCGTCGAGGGGCAGCCGATCGACGACCTCCCGATCGACGCCGTCGTGAAGAAGCTGAAGGGGCCGAAGGGGACGACCGTGAAGGTCACGATCGTCAGGCCGGGCCTCGGCGAGCCGCTTCAGATGTCGGTGACGCGCGCGGAGATCCCGACGAACTCCGTCTCCTTCGCCTTCATGGTCGAGCCCGGCGTGGGCTACATCCGCCTCAAGGACTTCACCCACACCTCCGCCCCGGAAGTCGCCGAAGCCTGGGCGAAGCTCGAGAAGCAGGGGATGAAGAAGCTCGTCTTCGACCTGCGGGCCAACCCGGGCGGGCTCCTCGACCAGGCGATCGCCGTCTCCGACTTCTTCCTGAGGAAGGGCGAGAAGGTCGTCATCACGCGCGGCCGCCAGTCGAGCTCGGAGCAGGTTTTCACCGCGCCGGGCCGGAACACGAAGGCCCGGATCCCGGTGGTCGTCCTCATCAACAAGGGTTCCGCCTCGGCCGCCGAGATCGTCGCCGGTGCGGTCCAGGACCAGGACAGAGGGGTCGTGGCGGGACAGACGAGCTGGGGCAAGGGACTCGTCCAGTCGGTCTACACGCTCTCGGACGGCGCCGGCCTCGCCCTGACGACGGCCAAGTACTACACGCCCTCGGGACGCTGTATCCAGCGCGATTACAAGGAGTTCATCGAGTACGTCACGCCCGCGGACGAGGAGGACGGCGAGGAAGACGCCGCCCCCGAGGCCGCGAAGAAGGAGATCTACCGGACGGCCGGGGGCCGCGCCGTCTACGGCGGCGGGGGCATCACCCCCGACGTCGTCGTGAAGTCCGATCGCCTCTCGCGCTGGATGGCGACCCTCTACGCCCGCGGCGTCTTCTTCGAGTGGGCGGTCCAGTACCGGGCCAGGAACCCGGAGGTGCCGCGCGACTTCAAGGTGACCGACGCGATCCGCGAGGACTTCTTCGCCTTCGCCGACGGCCGGCCGAACGCGCCCGAGACCCCTTCTCGAACGGCGTACGCGGAGGAGAAGGACAAGGCCATCGTGGACCGGGCCCTCGCCGAGGAGATCGTCGGCGCCGTCCACGGCCCCGAGGCGGGCTACCGCGTCTCGATCGACGGCGACGTGCAGCTGAAGAAGGCTCTGACCCTTTTCCCCGAGGCCGAGAAGCTCGCCGGTATCCGCCCGGAGCCGGAAGCGGTCGCCCGAAGGTAGCCTCCGGGGGCGCGGGAGCGGAGCGGACGACGGCGCCGGCCGGCGGTCTGCTACGCTCCCGCGGCCATGAAGCTCGGCATCGTCGGCCGGCCGAAGACCGGAAAGACCACCCTCTTCAACCTCCTCACCCGCTCGCACCAGTCGGTCGACAAGTTCGGGGCCGTGCGCGAGACGCACGTCGGGACGGCCCACGTCCCCGACCCCCGCCTGGACCGCCTGTCCGCCCTCTTCAAGCCGAAGAAGCACACCCCGGCGACCGTCGACTTCGTCGACGTCCCGGGGATCGCGAAGGGGGAGCAGGAGAAGATCGACCTGTCCGCCCTGAAGAACGTCGACGGCCTCGTCCACGTCCTCAGGGCCTTCGAGGACCCCGACCTCCCCCACGAAGGGGGCGTCGATCCGGCCCGGGACGCCAGGGCGCTCGACGAGGAGCTCGTCCTCTCCGACTACGTCCTCCTCGAGAAGCGGCGCGAGAAGCTCGAGAAGGACAGGAAGAAGATCAAGTCGGCCGAGCTCGACGCCGAGTGGGCCGCGATCGAGAAGTGCCTCCCGGCCCTCGAAGCGGCGACGCCCCTCAGGGCGGCTGGCCTTTCGGCGGACGACGAAAAGCGGCTCCGAGGATTCACGCTCCTCTCCCTGAAGCCGCTCCTGCTCGTCGTGAACGTCGCCGACGCCGACGCCGCCTCCGACCCGGTCGAGCGCTTCGGCCTTCAGGGCTTCGCCGCCCAGCCCCACGTCGCCGTGGCACGCGCCGCCGCAAAGATCGAGATGGAGCTGAACGACCTCCCCGACGACGACGTCGCGGCGTTCCTGGCCGACCTCGGCCTCACCGAGCGCGGCGTCGACCGGATCCTGCGCGCCTCCTACCGCCTCCTCGGCGTCCAGTCGTTCTTCACGGCCGGCGAGGACGAGTGCCGGGCCTGGACCGTTCCCGCGCACTCGACCGCGGTCGAGTGCGCGGGAACGATCCATTCCGACCTCGCGCGCGGCTTCATCCGGGCCGAGGTCGTCCCCGTGGACGACCTCCTCGAACTCG
>CALMDF010000367.1 GCA_937864895.1 uncultured Holophagales bacterium
CGAGGTCCTCTTCGCGGACCGGAGGTTCCCGACGCCCTCGGGGAAGATGAACCTCCTCGCCGCGGTGCCCCCGCCGCCCGAGGAGGAGCCCGGCTACCCGCTCTGGCTCTTCTCCAACTCGACAGAGAGAGCGCAGAGCTCGCAGTGGGCGGGACCTCCGCCGGCGATCGTCGAGGCGACCTGCCACCCCGACGCCGCCCCCGGGCTGGCGGACGGCTCGGAGGTCCTCGTCGAGAGCGCCGTCGGAAGCCTCCGCGCGCGCCTCCGTCACGACCCGCTCCAGCGCCGCGACGTCGTCCTCGTCCCCAAGGGCGGACACTTCGACTCCGGCACCTGCGCGAACGCCCTCGTGAAGGCCCGGCTCACCGACGCCGGCGAAGGGGCCGCCTACCTCGACTGCCGGGTGAGGATCCGCCCCCTGTGACGCCTCCCCCCGGCCTCCCTGCTCTCGACGCCCCGCGGGCGGCCCTGCGCGCCGCGCTCCTCGCCCACGAGCCCGCCGACGCCGCCGAGGCGCGGGATCGCGACGCGATGCTCGCCCTCGTCACGTCGGAGCCCTCCTGCTTCGCGAGGACCACGTTCGCCCCCGGGCACTTCACGGGGAGCGTCTTCATCTTCTCCGCCGCTTCGGGACGCGTCCTCCTCCACCACCACCGACGCCTCGGCCGGTGGCTCCAGATGGGGGGACACGACGAGGGAGAGTCGGACCCGGCGGCGACCGCGCTCCGCGAGGGCCGCGAGGAGTCGGGCCTCGCCGACCTCGTCCTCCTCTCCCCTTCGATCCTGGACGTCGACGTCCACCCGATCCCGCCGTCCCCCTCCCGCGGCGAGGAGGCCCACTCGCACTTCGACGTCCGCTACGCCGCGGTCACGCGCTCGGCCTCGTCCGCCCGGGCCGACGCCGCCGAGTCGCTCGGCCTCGAGTGGCTCCCCCTCGAGGAGGCCGCCCTGAGAATGGGAGAGCCGGGCGCCCGTCGCGCGCTCGCGAAGGCCGCCCGGCTCCTCGGGACCCCGTTCTGACCGGGCCCGCCTACATCATCTTGTCCGATCCCTTGTCGACCGCCGCGTCCATCATCTCGGCCTTCTCGTAGAGGCCGTCGATCACGTCCCTGTACTTCTCGGCGACGACGCGGCGCTTCACCTTGAGCGTCGGCGTCAGCTCGCCCCCCTCGATCGTGAAGTCCGTCGCGAGGAGCGCGAAGTCCTTGATCCTCTTCTCCGAGGGCTCGTCGCCGTTGACGAGCTTGATGGCCTGGTCGAAGAGGGCGCGGACCTTCTTGTTCCGGATCAGGTCGGTGGGGTTGCGGAACTCGACGTTGTTCGCCGACGCCCAGCCCTCGAGCCTCTCGAAGTTCGGGACGATCAGCGCCGACAGGAACTTCCGCTTGTCGCCGATGAGGACGACGTTCGCGACGTAGCGGATCTGCTTCAGCGCCTCCTCGATCGGCGACGGCGCGACGTTCTTGCCGTACGCGTTGATGATGAGCTCCTTCTTCCGGTCGGTGATCGTCAGGAACCCCTCGCGGTCGACGACCCCCACGTCCCCGGTCAGGAACCACCCCTCCGCGTCGAAGACCTTCTTCGTCTCCTCCGGCTTGTTCCAGTAGCCGCGCATGATGTTCGGCCCCTTGGCGAGGACCTCGCCGTCCGGGGCGATCCGGATCTGGACCCCCGCGATCGCCTTGCCGACCGAGCCGAGCTTCCACCCCTTCGGCGTGTTGCACGTCAGGACGGGGCTCGTCTCGGTGAGGCCGTAGCCCTCGTAGACCTCGACGCCGGCGCCCCAGAAGAACTCGGCGACCTCCTTCGAGAGGGGCGCGCCGCCGGACATGCAGAACTGGAACCGGCCGCCGAGGCGCGCCTTGATCTTCGAGAAGACGAGCTTGTCGGCGATCCTGTACTTCAGGGCGAGCCCGCCCGGGACCGGCCGCCTCTTCTCGACGAGCGCGAGGCGCTCCTTCCCCACCTTCACGGCCCAGCGGAAGATCTTCTGCTTCGTCGGCGACTGGTTCTCCAGGTTCTGGAAGATCCGGGCGTGGATCTTGTCGTAGACGCGCGGCACCGAGGCGAAGGTGTGCGGCCGGACCTCGCCGAAGTTCTCGGAGAGCTTCTCGATCGACTCCGCGTAGCTGACCGTCGCGGCCCTCGAGAAGAGAACGTAGTCGATCATCCGCTCGAAGACGTGCGCGAGCGGGAGGAACGAGAGCGCCACGGTCGACGGGTTCACGTCGAAGAACGTCGAGCAGGTCGAGACGTTCGAGACGAAGTTCGCGTGCGAGAGGACGGCCCCCTTCGGCTCCCCCGTCGTCCCCGAGGTGTAGATGATCGTCGCGTGCGACTCCGGGTTCACGTTCGCGACGCGCTCGTCCCAGGCGCCGGGAGCGAGCTTGAGGGCTTCCTCTCCCCGCTTCACGACGCTCTCGAACGAGACGACCCCCTCGGCGTTCGGGAGCTTTCCCTCGACGAGGACGACGTGGGTGAGGGCGGGGCAGCGCCCCTTCACCTCCATCACCTTCGCAAGCTCCCTCTCGTTCGACACGACGATGACCTTGGCCGAGCAGTCGCGGAGGATGTACTCCACCTGCGGCGCCAGGTAGGTCGTGTAGATCGGCACCGTGATGCCGCCGATGCCGAGCGTCGCGAAGTCGGTCATCGGCCACTCCGGCCGGTTCTCCGAGAGGATCGCGATCCGGTCGTCGTGGTCGAGGCCGAGCGTCGTCAGCCCGATTCCGAAGGCGCGGGTCTTCCGTCCGAACTCGTTCGCGGAGACGGGTTTCCAGGCTCCGTTCACTTTCGAGACGAGAAGGTCGGGCTTCCCGCTCTTCACCGCGTGCAGGAAGTAATCGAGGAGTATCCGGGCCGGCAGGGCTTCCATGGCGTTCATCCTCCGCGGGTGAATTATGGACAATTCCCGCGAAACGAGCCCCGTGCGCGTAAACGCGCCGCGCTCACGCGCCTCCCTCCGGGGAGGCCCGAGGGAGGCGTCAGAGAGGGTTCAGGGTAATGGCGAGGATGTCGCGGCACCCCTCGGCGATCCGCGCCAGGAGGCTCCGCGTCGGCTCGCTGTCGAGCTGGATCCTCGCGCTCGCGGCCTCCGCGCCGTCGAAGACGACGTTCTCGGTCTTCTGGACGTTGATCCCCGCTTCCCGGAGCGCCACGAAGACGTGCGCCAGGACGCCGACCCGGTCCCGGTGCCTCACGGTGAGGAGCCACCGTGCCGGCGAGCGCTCGCAGAGGTTCACGGCGTTCGGCACGACTCCCGTCGCCTTGTAGGCGGCGACGATCCTGACGACCTCGGCCGCGATGGCGTTCTGGGCCTGCTCCGTCGAGGCGCCCACGTGGTGCGTCCCGACGACGCCCGGCATCCGTCCCACCTCGTCCTCGAACGCCCCCGTCCCTCCCGCGGGCTCGCGCTCGTAGACGTCGAGGCCGGCCCGGATCCCCTTCTCCGAGATCGCCGCCTTCAGGGCGGCGGCGTTCACCGTCTCGCCCCGGCTCGTGTTCACGAAGAGGGAACCGGGGCGCATCGCGTCGAAGAAGGCCGCGCCGAGCAGGCCGCGCGTCTCCTTCGTCAGGGCGAGGTGGACGGAGACGACGTCGGAGAGGGCGGCGAGGTCGCGGAGCGAGGCCGTGCGCTCGACGCCGGCCTCCGCGGCGCGCTCGGCCGTCAGGGAAGCGCTCCAGGCGACGACCGGCATGCCGAAGGCCCGCCCCCGCGCGGCCACCTCGCGACCGATGGCCCCGAAGCCGGCGATCCCGAGGGTCCGCCCCGCGAGGCCCCGGGCCTTCCCGTACTCGGCCTTGTTCCAGGCCCCGGCCTTCAGGTCGGCCGTCTGTTCCGGGATCCTTCGGTCGAGCGCGAGGATGAGCCCCCAGGCGAGCTCGGCCACGGCGACGGCGTTCTTCCCGGGACAGTTGGAGACCGAGATCGCCCGCGCCGAGGCGCCGGCGAGGTCGATCGTGTTGACACCCGCCCCCGCCCGGATGATCAGGGAGAGGCCCGTGCCCTGATCCATCTCGGCCGCGGTCACCCTCGTCGACCTCACGACGAGGACGTCGGCCCTCGTGTCCCGCAGCCGCCACCCGAGGGACTCGCCCTCCAGCTTCGGCTCGAAATGGACCTCGCACCCGAGAGAGCGCAGCCCCTCGAGCCCCACGCCCTCGAACTTGTCGGCGACGAGCACCCGCATCGGAGACCTCCTGCGCCTCCCTCCGGGGAGTCGATTTCCGCGGGCCGCCGGCCCGCCCGGCTCAGAACCGGTGGACGAAGAGCCCGGACCTCAGCTTCGGCTCGAACCAGGTCGACTTGGGCGGCATCGTCTCGCCGGCGTCGGCGATCGCCATGAGCTCGCCGACGGTCGTCGGGAACATCGAGAACGCCACGGCAGAACCGCCCGAGTCGACGCGCATCTCAAGCTCCCTCGTGCCGCGGATCCCGCCGACGAAGTCGATCCGCTTGTCGGTGCGAGGGTCCCGGATCCCGAGGACCGGGTCGAGGAGCCGCTCCTGGAGGATGGAGACGTCCAGCGACCGGATCGGGTCGTCGGCCGGGACGGGGTCCTGCGGGGCGAGGGAGTACCACCGGCCGCCGAGGTACATCCGGAACTCGCCCTTGGCGGCCGGTTCCGTCGCGTCCGCCTCGCCCACGCGGAACGCCTTCGCGACCTCGGCCAGAAAGGACTCCGGCGTCCGGCCGAAGAGGTCCTTCACGAGGCGGTTGTAGGGGAGGATCCGCAGCTCGCGGTCGGGGAAGATCGCCGCCGGGAACCACTGGACCGGGTGGTCCGGGCCGACCGGCCCCTTCTCCCGGAGCGCGGCTCGGGCGCGCGAGGCGGACGCCGAGCGGTGGTGCCCGTCGGCCACGTACAGGGCGGGGATCGCCGCGAACGCCTCGACGAAGAACGCCACGTCCTCCTCCGGGACGACCCACAGCGAGTGGCCGACTCCGTCGGCGGCCTCGAAGTCGATCGCGGGAGGGGCCTCGGTCACCTTCGCGACGCGGGCGTCGATCGCGTCCGTCGCGCGGTACGTCAGAAACACCGGCTCGGCGTGGGCGGACTGGACGAGGAGGTGCTTCGTCCGGTCGTCCTCCTTGTCCTTTCGGGTCTTCTCGTGCTTCCTGATCGCGTCCGAGTCGTAGTCGTCGACGGAGCAAGCGGCGACGAGACCGTCCTGGCTGGCGCCGCGCCACGTCTGCCGGTAGACGAGAAGGCGGGGAACGGGGTCCGGCACGAGCGTCCCGTCCGCCTCGAAACGGTCGAGGTTCTCTCGCCCCTTCGCGTAGACCGGCTCGGAGTAGAGCGGCGTCCCCTCGGGGAGGTCGATCTCGGGCCGGCAGACGTGGAGGAACGACTCCGGATTGCCAGCGGCGAGGGCGCGGGCCTCCCCCGTGTCGACGACGTCGTAGGGGACGGAGGCGACGGCCCGGGCGCGGAGAGGGGCGGGCCGGGAGGACGGAAAGGCGCGGATCTGGACCATGCGAGGAAGAGCTTAGCAGCTGCTTTCGCACGCACCCCTCCCGCTTCCGGCGCGCCTGTAGGAGAATCGGATCGAATGAAGCTCTACGTCGGAAACCTCCCGTACGCGGTCGACAGTGTCCGCCTGAGGGAGCTTTTCGGGGCCTACGGGGTTCCGATCTCCGCCACCGTCGTCCTCGACCGCGCGAGCGGCCGCTCGAAAGGCTACGGTTTCGTCGAGATGGCCGACGAGGAGGCCGGCAAGGCCATCGCGGCCCTGAACCGCTCGGAGCTCGACGGCCGGACGATCTGGGTCAACGAGGCCCGCGCGAAGAGCTGACCCGGTTCCCCCGGGCCGCCCGTCAACGGCCGGCCGCCCCGAGGATTCCGAGCGGGCCGAGGTCGCCCCGGGAGCGCTTCCCGGCGTCGTCGTCGGGCTCCCGCGGCCCTTCCTCCCGGGGCGCCGCGAAGAGCTCCACGCCGATCCCCGCCTGCCGCGTCACCATCTCGGCGTAGCGCCCCCCCGCGGCCATGAGCTCCTCGTGCCGCCCGCGCTCGACCACGGTGCCCCCTTCGACGACGAGGATCTGGTCGGCCCGGCGGATCGTCGACAGGCGGTGGGCGATGACGAACGTCGTCCGCCCCCTCAGGAGGACGGAGAGCCCCTCCTGGATGAGCGCCTCCGACTCGGTGTCGAGGCTCGACGTCGCCTCGTCGAGTATCAGGATCCTCGGGTCGGCGAGGAGGGCCCGCGCGATGGAGACCCTCTGGCGCTGCCCGCCCGAGAGCTTCACGCCCCGCTCGCCGACGACCGTCTCGTACCCCTTCTCGAACGCCTCGGCGAACTCGTCGACGCGAGCGACGCGGCAGGCCGCGACGACCTCCTCCGCGGACGCCGAGGGGCGGGAGAAGGCCACGTTCTCCCGGATCGTCCCGTCGAAGAGGAACGACTCCTGCAGGACGACGCCGAGCTGCGAGCGGAAGGAGTCGAGGCGGACGGTCGAGAGGTCGACCCCGTCGACGGCGACGGTCCCCGAAACGGGGGCGTGGAAGGCGGCGACGAGGCCGATGATCGTCGACTTCCCCGATCCCGAAGGGCCGACGAGGGCCGTCACCGTCCCGGGCTCGGCCCGGAACGAGACGCCGTGGAGGACCTCCTTCCCCTCGGCGTAGGAGAAGCGCACGTCGTCGAAGACGACCTCGCCTCTCATCGGGGGCAGGGCCACCGTCCGCCGGGGGTCGACGTCCTCGGGCGTCTCGGCGAAGACCTCCTTCGTCCTCTCGAGGCCGGCGAGGGCCTCGGTCATCTGGGTCCCGATCCCGACGATCTGGAAGACCGGGGCGACGAGGAAGCCGAGGAGGACGGTGTAGGTGAAGAGGCCCCCCACCGTGAGCGTCCCGGCGAGGATCTGACGGGTCCCGACCCACATGACGACGACGCCGACGCCCCCGAGGAGCGCCGTCGAGCCGACCGAGAGGACCGACATGCCGGTGATCGTCTTCAGGACGTTCGCGAGGAGGCGCGAGACCCCCTCGGCGAAGACCGCCTCCTCCCGCCGTTCCCCGTGGTACCCCTTCACGACGCGGATGCCGGCGAAGGTCTCCGTGAGCCGCCCCGAGACCTCGGCCTGGATCTTCGACCTCTCCCGGAAGACCGGCCGGAGGACC
>CALMDF010000368.1 GCA_937864895.1 uncultured Holophagales bacterium
GTGCCGGCCACGGAGGCGTGGGGGAAGGTGGGGGCGGCGCGCGCCCCCGTCGTCGGAGCGGCGTCCGACACGCGGCTCGCCGCGACGGCCGTCAGCCTCCGGGGGCTCGTCGCGCTCCTACCGGGTCTCGTCCCGGGAGCGTTCGGCGCGCCGCCGCCCCTCGTCGTCGCGGTCGTCCACGACCCGGCGCACCTCGCGCGCGTCTCCTTCCCGCACGCAGAAGCGACGGCCCGCGGGCGGATCGTCCTCGCGGCGGCCGGCGACGAGGAAGCGCGCCCGGTCCTCCTCCGTTCCGTCGCGAGCGCCCTCGGGCGGAGGGCCGCAACCGCGCTCCCCGGCTGGCTCGTCGAGGGGCTCGCCGAGTACCTCTCCACCTTTTCCGCGGGCGAGACACGCGCCACCCTCGGCCGACTCGTGCCCGATCACGTCGCGCGCCTGCGGGAGGTCCGCCCCGGGGCGGGGCGCCCGGCCCTCTTCGTGGAAGGGGCGTTCGAGGGGGAGGGGGCGCAGAACACCCTCCTCCGGGCGCAGGCGTGGGCCGTCGTCCATCTCCTCCTGCAGGGGACTCCCGGCGGCGAGGAGCACCTCGGTCGTTTCGCGCGGCTCCTCGCCGGAGGAGCTGGCGCCGAGGCCGCGTTCCGGGACGCCTTCGGGGAAGGCGAGCGGGAGCTTTTCGCCCGGGCCGTCCGGTACGTCGTCGACTCCCGCCCCCTCGCCCGGATCGTCCCCGTGCCGGCCGGAGCGCCGCTCCCCGGGCGCCTCCTTCCGCTGACCCGGGCGGGCGCCGCGAGGGTCCTCGGAGGGGTCGCGAGAGTGCGCGACGCGCCCGAGCCGGGGACGCCGGCGCCGCCGGTTCCGCTCGGGCGGGCCACGCCCCAGGTCGCCCCGTTCCTCACGGCCGCGCCGCCCCCGGCCGTCGCCGTCTCGCGAGACGTCCCGGCCGAGGTCGACCTCGTGAACCGCCTCGTCGACGAGGGGCGCGAGGGCGAGGCCCTCGCACGCCTCGAGGCGCTCCACGCCTCCCTCGGGGGAGACCCGGAGATGCAGAGGGCGCTCGCCTGGGACGTCCGGGAAGTGCGGCGCGTCGTCCTCCACAACCGGCTCGTGAAGCGTTACAACGAGGCGATCGGGCTCCTGAACGCCGGGCGAAGGCAGGAGGCGCTGCCGGTCTTCCGGCAGGTGGCCGCCAGCGCGGAGGACCCCGACCTGAGGCGCCTCGCCTGGGAGCGGGCGACGGCCCCGGCGGCGGGGCGCCGCTGACGCCGACGACGGAGAGATACTTGGCGCGCCGGTTCTCCGGCGGGAGGCTCGCGATGGCCGACGAGGACGGGGAGAGGAAAGACGGGGCGATCGAGCGGCGCGGCCTCCTGAAGCTCGGGGCCGCGGCGGCGGCGGGGCTCGTCGCGGGGCGGCTCGGCGCGGCCGAGACGCCGAAGGTCGCGGAAGCCGCGAAGCCCGCGTCCGGGGCGGCTCTCCCGTGGAACCCCCGGACGGCCGAGGCGATGCCGACGAGGAACCTCGGGAAGACCGGCTTCCGCGTCGGGATCTTCAGCCTCGGCGGCCAGGCCGCGATCGAGAAGGCGGAGAACGACGCGGTGGCCGTGCCCCTCATCGAGCGGGCTCTCGACCTCGGCGTGAATTACGTCGACACCTCGGCCCGCTACGGCGGCGAGGCGCGGTGGAGCGAGAGGTACTTCGGCCAGGTGATGGCGAAGCGGAGGAACGAGGCCTTCCTCGCCACGAAGACGCACGAGCGGACGCGCGACGGCTCGCTCCGCCTCCTCGAGACCTCGCTGAAGCTCCTCCGGACCGACCACGTCGACCTCTGGCAGCTCCACGCGATGAGCACGATGGAAGACGTCGAGAAGGTCTGCGCGAAGGGGGGCGCCCTCGAGGCGTTCGCCGAGGCGCGCGAGCAGAAGCTCGTCCGCTTTCTCGGCCTCTCGGGGCACACCGACCCGGCGGTCCTCGCCGAGGCGATCCGGCGCTTCCCGTTCGACACGATCCTCCTCGCCGTCAACGCCGCCGACCCGCACCACCTGAGCTTCCAGCAGGAGCTCCTGCCGCTCGCGGTGGAGAAGGAGATGGGGATCGTCGGGATGAAGGTGCCGGCCCGCGGCCGGATCCTCGCCGGCTACGTGCCGCCGCCCCTCGAGGAGCAGCGAGGGCGGATCAAGGCGACCCGCCCCGGCACCCTCTCCATGCGCGAGGCGATGCGCTACGTTCTCTCGCTCGCGGTCTCCACGGTCATCGTCGGGTGCGACTCCATCCCGCAGCTCGAGGAGAACGTGGCGATCGCGCGGGCCTTCACGCCCCTGGCGCGGGAGCAGATGGCCGCCCTCGAGAAGAAGGCCGAGCCGGTGGCGAAGCAGTCCCTCTGGTTCCACCGCTGGGAGGCCTAGCGAAGAGAAGAGCGGCCGGCTCGCGCCGGCCGCTCCCGTCGGACCTCGCGATCGTCCGCGCTACCGGACCGGGTAGGCGGGCTTCCCCGGGAAGGTGAACGGCTTCCCGTCGATCTCCCTCTTCAGCAGCTCGACCGCCTTCTCGAGCTGGAGGTCCTTCCCGGCGGAGGCCGAGGCGGGGTCGTTCTCGAGGAGGAAGTCCGGGTCGGCGCCGTGGTTCTCGACGAGCCACTTCCCGTCGCGCCCGTAAAACGAGTTGTTCGACTGGTGGACCGTCCCGCCGTCGACCGTCGGCTGCCCGTTCACGATCCCGACGAGGCCGCCCCACGAAGGGACGCCGACGACCGGCCCGAGCTTCGCGGCCTTCCAGTGCTCGACGAAAGCCTCGCCGTCCGAGCCGTTGTACTCGTTCGTGACGAGGGCGAAGTGCGCCTTCGAGGCGCCGGGCGGATAGGAGAACGGCTCCATGTTCTTGAGGACGTTGAACGCGGTCACCTCGCGCTGGAGCTTGTCGATGACGAAGTACTCGACCCAGCCGCCTCCGTTCCCGCGGACGTCGACGACGATTCCCTTCCGGTCGTGGAAGGCGCGGTAGAAGCGGTCGAACTGCGCGATGTTCTCGGCCCCCATCGCCGTCAGGTGGAGGTAGCCGAGCTCGCCGCCGGACGCCTTCTCGACGAACGCGAGGTTCTTCGCGACCCACCGGTCGTAGCGGAGGGCGTAGTCGGAGCGGAGCGGCTCGACCTCGACGACCCGGCTGCCGGCGCCGTCGGCCTTCGGGCCGACCGTGAGGCGCACCTTCTGCCCCCTGGCCACCTGGAGGCGACGGTACGGGTTGTGGGGGGCCTTCACGTCTGTCCCGTCGATCGCGAGGAGGAATTCCCCGTCCTTCACGTTCACGTCGGGCCGGGCGAGCGGCGCGGCGAGGTCGCCCGTCAGCCCCGAGGGGCGGAGGACCGAGCGGAAGACGAAGCGCCCGCCCGGGTCGGCTGCGAGGTCGGCGCCGAGGAGGCCGGTGAAGACGAGCGGCTCCGCGGGTTTCTTAGGACCGGCGTCCCCGCCGCCGACGTAGGTGTGCGAGACGCAGAGCTCGCCGACCATCTGCGAGAGGAGCCAGTTCAGCTCGCTCCGCGAGTTGAGCTCGGGGACCATCGCCCGGTAGGCCGCGCCCATCGCCTTCCAGTCGCGGCCGTGCATGTTCGGGTCGTAGAAGAAGTCGCGGTACCAGCGCCAGGCGTCGTCGAATACCTGCAGCCACTCGACGCGCGGGTCGACGCGGACGACGAGCCGGTCGAGGACGAGCGCGGTGCCGAGCGACTTGCCGGAGAAGAGCTTGTCCAGGGCGACGGCGTGGTAGGCGGAGCCTTTCTTCACGACGGCGTGCTCGCCGTTCGGGGAGAGCCGCCAGTCGGCGATCGACCCCTCGAGCGCGGCTTCCTTGCGCGTCTCGAGGTCGAGGACGCGAAGGCCGAGGAGGTCCTTGCCGAACGTGGGCGTGAAGAGCTGTTCGATCTCGTCCTCGCCGTACTCCTCGGTCGAGGCCCAGGTCACGAAGCCCTTCCCGGCCTTCAGGTGGAAGTAGGTCCCGGCCTTGACGGGAAGGGGGAAGAGGCGCGAGGAGAGGCCCTCGACGTCGACGACGACCTTCGGGAGCGTCGCGGGCGGCTCCTTGGCGCCCTTGACGCCCTTCGTTCCCGCGGCCTTCGAGCCGTCCGGCGCCGGCTCGGCCGGCTTCGCCTCGTCGGGCGACTTCTCGAACGGAGGTTTCTGCCCGGCGCGGAGCTGCACGGCGACGGGCATCACCGGCTTCGGGATGACGTGGTTGTCCTCGAAGACGTCGACGCGGGTCGTGAAGTTCCGGTAGGAGAGGAAGTAGAGGAGCTCGCCCTTCGGGTCGAAGGACGGGTTGACCGAGTGGTAGAAGCCGTCCGTCACCGGGACCGTCTTCCCGGTCGCCAGCTCGTGGAGCCAGATCCGCCCGTTGCGGTTCGGCTCGATGTGCGTGTACGCGACCCACGCCCCGTCGGGCGACCAGGCGTAGTCGGAGATCTCCCACGAGAACTCGTCGTTGGCGAGCTGGCGCGACTCGGCGATCTTCGTCCGCTTCCTCGTCGCGACGTCGACGACGAAGAGCCGGAGGTCCTTGTCGCCGAAGAGGAGCTTCGTCCCGTCGGGCGACCACTCGGCGTGGTAAGCCGTCCGGTCGAGGTCCGTCGTGACGGCGTCCCAGGGCCCGTTGCCGGAGACGTCGGCGACGTAGATCTGGTATTCGCCCGTCCTGTCCGAGAAGAAGACGACCTTCTTCCCGTCGGGGGAGAAGCGCGGGAAGCGCTCGCGGCTCTCCGGCGTGCGCGTCAGGTTGCGCGTCGCCCCGTTTTCCTCCGTCGAGACGAGGAAGACGTCGCCGCGGGCCTCGAAGGCGGTCCACTTGCCGTCTCCGGAGACGGCCATCGACTGGATCGTCTCCTTCGCGCTCACGGCCCGCTCGGCGAGGGCCCAGCGGTCGCTCGGGACGTCGACGTCCACCTTCTCGACCTTCGACGTCGCGACCTCCATCCGGTAGAGGACCCCGGCCCGCGTGAAGACGACCGTCCTGCCGTCGGTCGAAGGCATCTGGACGTCGAAGTCCTCGTACGCCGTGACCGGCGAGGCGGCCTTCGTCACGGGGTCGAGGCGCCAGAGGTTGGCGACCCCCTTCGACGCGCGGTCCGTCACGAAGAGGAGGACGTCCCCGGCCCACATCGGGTAGGAGTTCTTCCCGACGTAGTCGGTGAGCAGGGCGTAGGTGTTCGCCCTGAAGTCGTGGAGCCAGACGTCCTGGTACTGGCCCCCCTTGTAGCGCTTCCAGTAGTACTCCTCGTCGCCGCGGCGGTTGTAGGCGAGCTTCGTCCCGTCGGGGGAGTACGACGCGAGGACGCCCCGCTCAGGCGGGAGCGGCTCGGGGAGCTCTCCTTCCGGCGAGACCGAGTAGAGCC
>CALMDF010000369.1 GCA_937864895.1 uncultured Holophagales bacterium
ATCGCGCCCGACGAATCGGTCGGGCCGTCGGACCCGTCCGTCGCGAGTGCCATCACCGAGATCCCCTCGACCCCTTCGAGCGCGAGCGCCGTCGCGAGGGCGAGCTCCTGGTTCCGGCCGCCGCGTCCGCTTCCGCTCACGGTCACCGTCGTCTCGCCCCCGAGGACGAGGCAGGCGGGAGGGGCCACCGGGTCTGCGTGCGCGAGGACGCCCCGGCCGAGCGCCGCGGCGACTCGGGCGATCTCCCGGGCCTCGCCCTCGACGAACGTCGAGAGGAGGAGCGTCTCGTAGCCGAGGGCCCGGGCCGCTTCGGCCGCGGCGAGAGCGGCGAGGCGGTTGGAGCCGACGATCACGTTCGTCACGCGCGCGAAGAGGTCGTCGCCGGGCTTGGGAGTCTCTGGAAGACGCCCCTCGACCCCGTCGCGGAGCCGGCGGCGGACGCCCGGGGGAAGGGATTCGTCGAGCCTTCTCCTCTCGACGACGTCCCAGGCGTCGGAGAACGTCGTCGGGTCGGGCGCCGTCGGACCCGAGGCGATGACGTCGAGCGGGTCGCCGACGACGTCCGAGAGGATGAGCGCGACGACGGTGGCCGGCGCCGCGAGGCGCGCGAGCTGACCTCCCTTCAGGCGCGAGAGGTGCTTCCTGACGGCGTTCAGCTCCCCGATCGCCGCGCCGGACCTGAGAAGGAGGCCGGTCGTCGCCTGCAGGTCGGCGAGCGTGAGGGCTTCGGCAGGGTCGGCGAGGAGGGCGGAGGCGCCGCCCGAGAGGAGGACGACGATCGTGTCGCCCTCGTGCCGGCCCGACACGAGCTCCTCGACGGCGCCGACCCCAGCGCGGCCCGACTCGTCGGGCACCGGGTGGCCCGCCTCGAAGACCGCCACGGGCGGGGGGAGCTCCCTTCCGCCGAGGTGGCCGTGCTTCGTGACGAGGACGCCCCTCTCGAGCCTCTCTCCGAGGACGTTCGAGGCGGCCGCCGCCATCGCCGCGGCCGCCTTTCCGGCCGCGACGAGCCGGACGGAGGCGCCCGGGGCGAGGCGGATGACGGTTTCTCCCGCCCGGAGACGGTCACCGTCGCGCGCGAGGAACCGTGCCACCGCGCGTCCCGGCTCGACGGCGTCCACGGCGGCGACGCGGATTCTCTCGAGGTGTTCCCTGCGGAGGGCGCAATCGCGCGTGCTCATGAGCCCGATTCTGCCCCGGTTCGCACGGGGCCCGGGAACCGGGGGTGGCTTCAGCCTCCCTCGTCGTGGAGAATGCGCGCGCGTGGCTCCGAAGGTCCTCTTCGTCTCGCCCGGGTGGCCGAAAGGACGTCTCTGGGGTGAGATGTCGTTCCGTTTCCCGAGCCTGTCCCTCGCCGTCGTCGCCGCCTCCACGCCCCCGCACTGGGAAACGGACCTCTGCGACGAGGGCTTCGGCCCCGTCGACCCTTCGGCCGACGTCGACGTCGTCGCGATCACCGGCATGACGGCCCAGGCCGTGAGGGCCTACGAGATCGCGGACGCCTTCCGGAGCCGCGGGAAAACCGTCGTCATGGGAGGCTTCCACGCGAGCAACCTTCCGGAAGAGGCCCTCGAGCACGTCGACGCCGTCGTCGTCGGAGAGGGCGAGGTCGTCTGGCCGAAGCTCCTCGGCGACTTCGAGGAGGGGCGGCTGCAGAAGACCTACCGGGCGCCCGGCCCGGTCGACACGGCGGCGATCCCCTTTGCGCGGCGCTCGATCTTCGACGGGAAGGGCTACCTCCTGACGAACACGGTCCAGACGACGCGCGGCTGCCCGTACGACTGCGAGTTCTGTTCGGTCACGGCCTATTTCGGCCGGAAGTACCGCAAGCGCCCCGTGGACGCCGTGCTCGCCGAGCTCGCCCTGATGCGGGAGCGGGGCTCCTACGCCTTCTTCGTCGACGACAACATCGTCGTCGACCGGACCTACTCGCTGAAGCTCTTCCGCGGGATGAAGGGGCTCGGGCTGAAGTGGCTCTCCCACGCCTCGCTCGACCTCGCGGAGGACCCGGAGCTCCTGAAGGCGATCGGGGAGTCGGGCTGCATCGGCCTCTTCGTCGGCTTCGAGTCGCTCGACGAGGAGGCTCTCCGGGCGATGGGGAAGAAGACGAACAAGGTCGCCACCTACGTCGCCTCCGCGAAGGCCTTTCGCGACAACGGCATCGGCATCCTCGGCTCGTTCGTCCTCGGCCTCGACGGCGACGGCCCCGACGTCTTCGAGAGGACCCTGCGCTTCTGCGAGGAGGCGCGCATCGAGGCCGGGATCTTCCCCATCCTGACGCCCTACCCGGGGACGAAGATCCGCGAGCGCCTGCTCGCCGAAGGCCGGATCATCTCGAGCGACTGGCGCAACTACGACATGGAGCACGTGAACTTCCGCCCCAGCGGGATGACGGTCGAGCAGCTCGAGCAGGGGTACGACCACCTCATGCGCGGCTTCTACTCTTTCGGCTCGATGTGGCGGCGCCTGTCGTTCCACCGGTCCCTCCCGGCCTTCGGGCCGATGAACCTCGGGTTCCGGAGCGCGCTGCGGCGCAAGGTGGCGGATGCCTGACGGCCCGGTTGCCGGGAGGTCCGAAGCGTGAAGGTCCTCATGATCTCGGCGAACCGGGAGCGGGACCCGTCGCCCGTCTTCCCGCTCGGTCTCGCCTTCCTGGCGGAGCCGATCGAGAAGGCCGGCCACACCTCGCGGCTTCTCGACCTCTGCTTCGCCCGCGACGCCGCGGAGGCAGTCGGCCAGGCGCTCGACGAGGGCGCCCCGGACGTCGTGCTGGTCTCGGTCCGAAACCTCGACAACGTCACCTGGCCGGCGAGCCGCTCGTACGTCGACGGCGTCCGCGAGGTGGTCTCCCTCTGCCGCGACCGGGCGGTGGTCGTTCTCGGGGGGTCCGCCTTCTCTCTCGAGCCGCTTTCTCTCCTCGCGGCGACGGGCGCCCACTGCGGCGTCGTCGGGGAGGGCGAGGAGGTTCTTCCGCGCCTTCTCGAGCGGATCGAGGCGGGAGCCCCGCTCGAGGGCCTCCCCGGCGTCGTCGTCGCCGGGGGTGGCGCGCCGGCGGCCCCGCGGATCCCGTCCTCCGTGGGAACGCCGAGCCGCGACCTCTTCGACGTTTCGCGCTACCTGACCGAAGGGGGCGCCGCGAACGTCCAGACGAAGCGCGGGTGCCCGTTCGGCTGCGTCTACTGCACCTACCCCGTCCTCGAGGGGAGCCGGGTGCGCACGCGCCCCGCGGCCGAGGTCGTCCGCGAGCTGCGCGCCCTCGTCGACGACCACGGCGTCGACTACGTCGAGTTCTGCGACGACATCTTCAACTTCCCGGAGGCCGCCGCGCGGGAGCTCTGCGAGGCGATGATCGCCGAGGACCTCGGCCTTTCCTGGTCTGCCTTCGTCAACCCGGGGCACCTCGACGCCCGGCTCCTCGACCTGATGGTGCGGGCCGGCTGCGACGCGGTGGAGCTCGGCACAGACTCGGGCTCGCCGACCATGCTCCGGAAGCTCGGAAAGTCGTTCACGGTCGAGGAGGTCCGGCTCTCGTCGCGCCTGTGCCGCGAGGCCGGCGTCGCCACGGCGCACTACCTCCTCTTCGGCGGCCCCGGCGAGAACGACGAGACGGTCTCCGAGAGCGTCGCCCTGATGGACGAGCTGGCCCCGGAGGCCGTCATCGTCATGGTCGGGATCCGGATCTACGCGGGGACCGACCTTCACGCGACCGCCGTGAAGGAAGGGGTCGTCACGCCGGACCAGTGCCTCCTCGACCCGGTCTTCTACCCGGGAGAGGCGAATCTCCGGCGCCTCGGCGAACGCGTGGCTGCCGAGGCGGGCCGGCGCCGCACCTGGATCGTCCCCGGTCTCGACGTGAACACCTCGACCGGCGTCCTCGAGATGCTCCGCCGGCGGCAGGAGCGCGGCCCGCTCTGGAAGGTGCTCGGGCAGCGAGCGACCTGGCGGGGCCGGACGCGCCCGGCGCCCGCCGCCCGTCCCTGATCGTCGCTTTCAGTTGACCGACAGGACGATCGCCAGCCGCGTGAGTGTCACGGGGTGGCGGAGGAGGCCGCGGATCCGGATCTCCCTGCGGAGCGCCTTCCCGACCACGCTCCGGCCGGTCTCGTCGAACAGCCAGGGGAGCCCTCCGGCGAGCCGGACGTTCGACAGCTGAATGATCGAGTCCGAGTCGGCGCTGACGGTGGCCGCGGGTTCCCCGACGAGGCCGTCGCGGAGAACGCAGTCCCCGCGGTCGAAGACCAGCGTCAGCGACACCTCGGCGTCGGTCGCCACGAGCCCGACCGCCCCCTTCATCCGGGAGAAGACGCGCTTCTTGTAGGGGCTCGACTCGATGTTGGCCTGCAGGAGCTCGGCCACCATGTTGGCGAGCCCGTTTTCCGCGGCGCTTGTGTCGACCGTGATCCTCGGCTCGGCCACGCGAAACCTCCGAATCCCGGGGCCCGTGCCTAGAACGCGGCCCGGTAGACCTCGAGAACCTCGTCCGCCCCGAGGACGGCCCTGCCGTTGTAGATGATCGAGGCGTCGGCGAGAGTGGCCTCGGCGAGCTCGGGCAGGGCGTCCTCGGGCACCCCCTGCGAGGAGAGCGTCTGCGGAAGGCCCGTTCCCGCCGCGAGGTCGGAGAGGCGCCCGGCCACCGCTTCCGCGCACGCCGCGTCGGAGAGGCCCGAGGTCCCGATCCCGAAGGCGCCCGCCACGGGCCGGTAGGTCGCCGCCACCTCGCCGGCGTTGAAGCGGACGACGTGCGGCATGACGATGGAGTTGGCGAGCCCGTGGTGGATCCCGTAACGCGCCCCGACGGTGTGGGCGATCGCGTGGACGAGGCCGACCTGCGCGTTCGAGAACGCGGCGCCCGCCATGTTCGAGGCGATGAGCATCTGCCCGCGGGCGACGAGGTCCCTGCCGTCCGCGACGGCGCGGGGCAGGAACTCGGCGATCAGGCGGATGGCGTGGAGCGCGAGGCCGTCGGCGATCGGCTCGTTCTGCTGCGAGTGGATCGCCTCGACCGCGTGGGACATGGCGTCCATTCCCGTGGCGGCCGTCAGGTGAGGCGGAAGCCCGACGGTCAGGTCGGGGTCGAGGAGGGCGGTGTTCGGGATGATGTTGTAGTCGCCGAAGAGGAGCTTCTGGTGCGCCTCGTGGTCCTTGATGACCGCGACGTAGGTCACCTCGCTCCCCGTGCCGGCCGTCGTCGGGATCGCGACGTGCGGCGTCTGGGGCCGTTTCAGGACCTGGAACCCCTCGTAGTCGCGGAGCGAGCCGCCCTCCTTGAGGACGATGGCGATTCCCTTCGCGGTGTCGATGGCGCTCCCGCCGCCGACGCTGACGATGCAGTCGACGCCCCGCTCGCGCGCGAAGGCGGCGCCCGCGTCGCCGAC
>CALMDF010000370.1 GCA_937864895.1 uncultured Holophagales bacterium
CGAGGGCGAGGAACAGGATCAGGGGCCCGGGCGAGAAGAGCCTCGGCACGATCGCGAGACGCCGCGACAGAGCGGCCCAGACGAGGATCGCGCCCCCGGGGAGGACGAGCCCGAGGAACCCCTTCGTCATGACGGCGCCCGCGCAGGCGACGTGGAGGATGTAGAGCGACCGGCGCGCGCGGCCGCGGTCCCCCGCCCGTTCGTGCTCCTGGAAGGAGGCGAAGGCGAAGGCCGCCGTCGACACCCAGAACGACATGGGCCCGTCCGTGATGTTCAGCCGGCCGATCGCCACGACGAGGAACGACGTCGCCAGGACGAGACCCGAGAGGAGCGCGCCCCTCTCGCCGTAGCGCCGCCACGCGAAGAGGATCGTGACGAGGATCGTCCCGACGGCCGCGAGCCGGGCGGGGACCCGGGCGGCCCGCTCCGTCTCCCCGAAGACCGACATCGAGGCCGCCACGGTCCAGTAGTGGAGCGGCGGCTTGATGTAGGCGAGGAAGCCGTTGACCCTCGGCGTGACGAAGTCGCCGGTCGCGAGCATCTCGCGCGGGATCTCCGCGTAGCGGGCCTCGTCGGGCTCGAAGAAGGGGGTGTGCCCCGCCTCGAAGAGGTAGAGGCCGGTCGCGAGGAGGAGGAGAGCCCCGAGGACCGCCCGGGCGCCTGCCCCGAGCGGTTCACTGCGGAATCGCGTTCCGCTCTTCACGTACAGTTCCACGTGAACCTCCCTCTCCCCGCCCCGGAAAAGCTCCGGGGCCCGGGCGCCCGCCTCTTACCGCGCGTCGACCTCGACGCCGAGGAGGTACGTCCCCGGGCCGGGCACGCTGAGCGCGAGAGTGACACGATCGCGTGCGGATCCGTCGAATCCAAACGGCGTCGGGCCGTCGATCCGCGGAGGACGCGGTCCGCTTCCGAGGGGTACGCCTCGTCGTCGAAATCGGGGAGGAGGCCGACGACGCCACGGCGCCCGACCTCCCCATCTGCCGTCACGCGCAAGGCCCGCGCGAGGCTGAGCTTCCAGGTCTCGACGGCGAGGAGCTGGCGCCGGAGCGCCTGCAAGGCGGTGAACGTCGTCAGGGGTGCCCCGGCGTTCTCGCTCCCGGGAGCGGTCATGGACGGGAGTATCGCCCTGCGGGCGAGTCGGCCGCTGTGACGGAGAGCCTGATCCTGATCACGCCTCGATGCGCTCGACGGAACGCTGCGCGAGGCCAGGCCAGAAGGGAGGAGACGCGGCGAGGAAGGCCCTGGGGGGCGCGTCCACGGTGGACACTCACGCCCCCACGGCGCAGGCGTCCAAAGGAATCGGCCCCTCCGATTCGCCCTGTGGGGCTAAGTCGAAGGGGCCGAGTAATTTCGATGGAGCGGGACACGAGGGTCGAACTCGCGACATCTACCTTGGCAAGGTAGCGCTCTACCACTGAGCTAGTCCCGCCCACGGGACCGGCGGAAGATAGCGAAGAAGGGGGCGTTCGTCAAGGTCCGCGGCGTCGCGGAAAGAGCCTCGGACGGGGCGCGGGCTGGCCGGTCTCGGCGCACGCCTTGCGGTTTCCGGCGCCGCAAGCGGCGGCGTAGAGCTCGCGGGCCTCGTCCTTGCGACCGAGCCTCGACTCGAGGATCCGCGCCCCTTCCCAGCCGGCCCTCGCCGAGACGGGGTTCTCGGGGATCGCGGCCTCGCGGTACCAGCGGGCCGACTCCTCCCACCGCGCGCGCGCGGCGTGCCCGTCGGCGATCAGCTCGGCCGCGGCGGGCCCCAGGGGCCCCGGCGGACGGGCTTCGAAGACCTTCGTCGCGTCGGCAATCGCCTCGTCACTCCGGCCGTCCAGCCGGTGGAGCGCCGCCCGCCCGAGAAGCGGCCGAGGGTCGCCCGGGTTCCGCTCCAGCTCTTTCGCGAGGAGGCGCCCGGCCTCCCGGCGGGCATCGCCGAAGGCGAGGGCGAGCTCCCAGCCCTCGAGGCCGCTCCCGCCACGTCCCCGGAACCCGAGGGCGCGCACGAGCCGCACTTCCCACGCCCCCATCTTCCCCGCCACCGCCTGCGCCGCCATGAGCTGCCGAAGGGCCTCGTCGTCCCTGCGCTCGACGTACGCGAGCCCCCCGAGGGCGTAGAGCTCCAGCGCGCGCGCCCCGGCTTTTCCCGGCTCGCCTTCGAGCACCGCGTGGGCCTCGCGGGCGGCCAGCTCGAAGTCCTCTCGCGTGGGGCGTTTCGTTCCCCCGAGGACGAGGTCGAGCCGCGTGTGCGTCGCCCCGATGGCCGCTTCGGAGCCGGGGTCTCCGGCGGGCGGTACGGCCGCCGGCTCGGCGGCACCCGGGGGAACGGGAACCGGGGGCGGCACGGCCGCCTCCGGGGCCTGCCCCGCCGGCTCGGTCGCCAGAGGGCTTCCGGGTTGCCCCGAGATCCCTGGTCCGTCCCCCGGCGCGGATGCCGCGGGCCCGGGAGCGTTCACGACCTTCGCCCTTCTCCCGGCCGGTTCCCCCTGAGCGGGAGCGGGGGCGGCAACCTGTGCGGGGGCGGCCTCGGCCGCCGGCACGGCCGGCCCGGCCGCCGGACGGAGCCGCGGCGCAAGGAGCCACGCCCCCGCGAGGACGGTGACGCCGAGCCCGGCCGCCACCGCCGCGAAGACCGTTCGTCTCGAGGCCCGGGGCGCGGTGGAGATCGTCGGCTGGCTCGTCAGGTCGGGGTCCTGCGCGAGGCGTCTTCCGGCGGTCCACCTCGGAACCGCCTCGATGACGGTGGGGGACGTCCGGTCCACGGATGCCCAGGGTGTCGTGACGCCGTCGGGGTCGGGACCCGCGCCGGTCGGGACGAAGGTGAGGAGGAGGTCCGCGAAAGCCCGGCACGTCGGGGGACGGCGGTCCGGCTCCTTGGCGAGCGCGGTCTCGAAGACCGGGTCGAGGCCCGAGGGGAGTCCGTAGACGACGGACGAGAGGCGCGGCGCCGGGGTCGTCACGTGCTGGTGCATGAGCGCCAGCGCGCTCTCCCCGTCGAATGGAGGCCGCCCCGAGAGGAGCTCGTAGGCGAGGATGCCGAGGGCGTAGCGGTCGGAGGCGGGCGTCGCCGGCTTTCCCTGCGCCTGCTCGGGCGCCATGTAGATCGGGGTCCCGACGACCATTCCGGTCGCCGTCAGGCCCGTGACGGTCTCGAGTATCTTCGCGATGCCGAAGTCCGCGAGCGCGAGACGGTCGTCCTTCCGGACGAGGACGTTCGCCGGCTTCACGTCGCGGTGGAGGATTCCGGCGGCATGGGCGGCGTCGAGGGCGTCGCCGAGCTGCCGGACCCAGGAGACCGCCTGCGGGAACGGGATCGGCGAGCCGACCATCCGGTCCCGGAGCGTTCCACCTTCGAGGTAAGGCATGACGAGGTACGGCACGCCGTCCTCGTCCCCGTAGTCGTAGACCGGCAGGATGTTCGGGTGGTCGAGCGAGGCGACGAGCTGCGCCTCCTTGTGGAAACGCTCGCGAAAGTGGCCGTCGCGGGCGTGGGTGGCGAGGATCACCTTCACGGCGACCGTCCGCCCGAGACGCTCGTCGATCGCGCGCCACACCTCGGCCATCCCCCCCTGGCCGAGGAGCTCCTCGAGACGGTAGCGCCCGAGCCGGCGTCCTTTCTCCGTCATGCCTTCGTCTTGCGGGAGTCGCGCTCCCCTTCCCCCCGGAGGAGACGGGTGCGGATGGGCCGCCGTTTACGCATACCCCCTCAATACGGATCCGCCGGGATCATCGTCTGGTAGCTCCCGTCCGAAGTGAAAGAGTCGTTCAGGACCCCGTAGGCGAGAAACGTGTCGTCGCCCGAGGTCCGCCGCACGACCGCCGTGAACCGCGTCACCGAGGCCGGCGCGCCCGCGAGGGCGTGGACGCGGGACCACTGGACCCAGTCGCCCGGGTAGAGGCGGACCGTGAGGGGCGAGCCCGCGGCCGCGCCGGTGTCCGCGTCGTAGAGGCGCGCCTCGAGGGTGATCGGCAGCTCCGACCCTCCTCCGACGTTCACGACGGCGAGGTTGGAGCGGACGGACTCGTCCTGCGCGAGAGCGGGAACGAGCGCCGATGTCCGGGCTCCCCCTCCCTTCGCGACGGCCGGGTAGAAGAGGCCGAACGAGCCGCCGATCGCCGCGTCGGGGTTCGGGGTCGTGGTCCTGGCCAGGACCACGGTCGCGGGAGCGTCGATCCCGGCGAGGAACCGGAACGAGACCGTCAGGGTGCCGGCCTGCGGCGCGCTTTTCCCGTCCGGGATATGCACGCCGCGGGACCTCAGGAACGCCAGGACGTCGGGGATCGTCACCTGGCCCCGTGCCGCGAGGTCCACCGTCACCGAGGGAACGCCCCCCACCTCGCCGAATCCCGGCGCGGGCCGGTAGACGAGGTCGGCGGGGGTCGCGATCGAGCCGTCGTTGACGAGCGTGACCTCGGTCGTGAAGTGCGAGCCGGCGTCGCCGTAGACGTCGAGGACGACCGGGACGACGACCG
>CALMDF010000371.1 GCA_937864895.1 uncultured Holophagales bacterium
GTCCGCGAGCGGCACATGGCCGTGGACGGGGAGACCCTCTCGGACTTCTGCGTCGCGGCCGGGACGCAGGCCCTCGAGAGCGCGGGCGTCCACGCGAAGGACCTCGACGCGGTCCTCGTCGCGACGGTGACGCCCGACCAGCCGATCCCGGCGGTGGCGTGCCTCGTCCAGCAGAAGCTCGGCGCGAAGAAGGCCGCCGCGTGGGACCAGAACGCCGGCTGCTCCGGCTGGCTCTTCGGGCTCCACATCGCCGACGGCCTCATCCAGGCCGGGAAGTCGAAGAACATCCTCCTCGTCGGCGCCGAGTTCCTGACCCGATACACCGACTACACCGACCGCGCCACCTGCGTCCTCTTCGGCGACGGCGCCGGGGCGACGCTCCTCCGGGCGACCAAGTCGGACCGGGGCGTCCTCGCCTCGACGATCCGGAGCGACGGGGAAGGGGCTTCCTTCATCACGATGCCGGGCGGGGGGTCCTCGAACCCGCCGAACCGGCCGGAGACGCTCGCCGAGCGCCTCCCGTTCATCAAGATGATGGGAGGCGAGACGTTCAAGATCGCCGTCCGGTCGATGGTCGACGTCTGCAAGGACGTCCTCAGCGAGAGCGGCTTCGAGCCGTCCGAGGTCTCCTGGCTCCTTCCGCACCAGGCGAACGACCGGATCATCCAGGCCGTCGGCGAGCGGCTCGGGATCCCGAGGGAGCGCTGCATCGTGAACATCGAGAGGTACGGCAACACGAGCTCCGCCTCGATCCCGATCGCCCTCGACGAGGCAGTCCGCGACGGGCGCGTCAAGCGGGGCGACCTGATCCTCTTCACCGCGTTCGGCGCCGGCCTCACCTGGGGCGCGGCCCTCGTGAGGTGGTAGCGGTGGGCGGTCTCGCGTTCCTCTTTCCGGGGCAGGGCTCCCAGTTCGCCGGCATGGGTCGGGACCTCGCCGCCGCCTTCCCCGAGGCGCGCGCGGTCTACGACCGTGCCGACGCGGCCCTCGCCCCGTTCCAGCTCTCCATCTCCCGCGTCTCGTTCGAGGGGACCGAGGAGGAGCTGAAGCGGACGGCGGTGACGCAGCCCGCGATCCTCGTCCACTCCGTCGCCGTCTTCGAGGTCCTGAAGTCGAGAGGGCTCGTCCCGGCGCTCCTCGCGGGGCACTCCCTCGGCGAGTGGTCCGCGCTCGTGGCGGCGGGGGCCCTCGCGTTCGAGGACGCCGTCGTCCTCGTCCACCGGCGCGGCACGTTCATGCAGGAAGCCGTCGCGGCCGGCCAGGGCGCCATGAGCGCCGTCATCGGCCTCGACGGCCCGGCCGTCGCCGCGGCCTGCGCCCAGGTCGCGGAGGCGACGGGCGAAGCCGTCTCCGCCGCGAACTTCAACTCGCCCGAGCAGACGGTCGTCGCCGGGACGGCGGGAGCGGTCGCGAAGGCGGCGGAGGTCCTCAAGCAGAGGGGCGCGAAGCGCGTCCTGCCGCTCCCGGTCTCCGCCCCGTTCCACTGCGCGCTCATGAAGCCGGCCGAGGAGAAGCTGTCCCCCTTCCTCGACGCCACCCTCTTCTCGAACCCCGCCGTCCCGGTCGTCACGAACGTCGACGTCGCCCCGAACGCGTCCGGCGTGGCGGCGCGGGAAGCGCTCCGGCGGCAGGTCTGCTCGCCGGTGCGATGGGTCGAGACCGTCGAGCTCCTCTCGCGCGAGACGGAGGGGGCCGTCGAGGTCGGGCCGGGCGCGGTCCTCGCGGGCCTCGCGAAACGGATCGCGAAGGACTGGCCGGTCCGGACGACTTCCGACGCGGAAGGCGTCCGGAGGCTCATCGCGGGATGACGGCGAGGGTGTCGACGAACGCCACGCGCGTCCTTGACGCGCGGAAGGCGGCCTACGCGATCCGGACGTTCGCGGCGGCCGACTTCACCGCAGAGGAAGCGGCGGAGAAGCTGGGCGCCGCCCCTGCGGAGGTCTGGAAGACGCTCGTGGCGAAGGGCGACCGGACGGGCCCCCTCGCCGCCGTGATCCCCACCGGGACCCGCCTGTCCCTCAAGAAGCTCGCCCGGGTCTCCGGGAACCGGACCGTGGCGATGGTCTCCCCGGAGGAGATGGAGAAGCTGACGGGCTACGTGAAGGGGGGCTGCTCGCCGTTCGGGATGCGCCGGGCGATGCCGCTCTTCGTCCACGAGGCGGCCGGCGGGCTGGCGCGCCTCTTCTGCTCGGCGGGGCAGCGGGGAGTCCAGCTCGAGATGCCGGGCGCGGCCTTCCTCGCCGCCTCCAGCGCCACGGCCGCCGACCTCGTGGAAGACTGACAAGGAGGAACGGGATGCCGCACGTCCTCTCGCTGGAAGGAAAGACCGCGCTCGTCACCGGGGGCTCGCAGGGGATCGGCGAGACGATCGCGCGCCGCCTCGCCGCCGCCGGGGCCACCGTCCTCGTCGCCGCGCGGAGCGAGGAAAAGGCCGCCGCCGTCGCCGCCTCGATCGTCGAGGCCGGGGGGGCGGCCGAGGGCATCCGCCTCGACGTGTCCGACCCGAATTCCGTCTCGGCGGCTTTCCGGGGGATCGCCGAGCGCCACGGGAAGCTGGACGTGCTCGTCAACAACGCCGGCATCACGGACGACGGGCTCCTCCTCCGGATGTCGAAGGAGAGCTGGGACCGGGTCCTCGCGACGGACCTCACCGGCGTCTTCCTCGTCACCCAGGAAGCCGTGAAGCTCATGATGAAGAAGAGGGTCGCGGGGCGGATCGTGACCGTCGGCTCGGTCGTCGGGCTGATGGGGAACGCCGGGCAGGCGAACTACGCCGCCGCCAAGGCGGGGGTCGTCGGGTTCACGATGTCCCTCGCCCGCGAGATCGGCTCGCGCGGGATCACGGTGAACGCCGTCGCGCCGGGCTACATCGAGACCCCGATGACGGCCGCCCTTTCCGACGAGCAGCGCAAGGCGCTGGCCGGAAGAATCGTCCTCGGACGCCTCGGAACCGGCGAGGACGTCGCGGGCGCCGTGCTCTACCTCGCCTCCGATCTGGCCTCGTACGTCACCGGGACCGTTCTGAACGTCAGCGGCGGGCTCCTCATCCCCTGACGGGAGAGGGGCTTGCAAGCGCTTGAATTCGGCGGGAAAGCCGGGGAGAATCCGGCGGCTTCCGTCACCATAGGGAGGAATTGAATGTCGAACTCGATTGAGGAAAAGGTCAAGAGCATCATCGTCGAACAGCTCGGGGTCCAGGCCGACGAGGTCAAGCCCGACGCGAGCTTCGTCGACGACCTCGGCGCCGACTCGCTCGACACCGTGGAGCTCGTGATGGCCTTCGAGGAAGCCTTCGGCATCGAGATCCCGGACGAGGATGCCGAGAAGATCCAGAAGGTCAAGGACGCCGTCACCTACATCGAGTCGCACGCCAAGCCCGCCTGAGCTCCGAGTGACGGCCCGGATGGATCATCTCGACGCACGGGGCCGTCGCCGGGTCGTCGTCACGGGAATCGGGCTCGTCTCGCCGGTCGGCCTGACGGCGAGGGAGAACTGGGACGCCCTGCTCGCGGGGCGCTCCGGGATCGGTCCCATAACCCGTTTCGACGCGTCGGACTACGCCTGCCGGATCGCGGGAGAGGTGAAGGGTTTCGACCCGGCCCTCTTCCTCGACCGGAAGGAGATCAAGAAGTTCGACACCTTCGTCCACTACGCGGTCGCCGCTGCGAAGGAGGCCCTGGCCGAGTCGGGCCTCTCGATCACGGAGGAGAACGCGGAGTCGGTCGGGGTCTGCATCGGCTCGGGGATCGGGGGCCTTCCCCTCATCGAGGACACGCACAAGGTCCTCCTCGAGAAGGGGCCCCGGAGGATCAGCCCCTTCTTCATCCCGGGCCTGATCGTCAACATGTCCTCCGGGCTGATCTCGATCCTGACGGGCGCCAAGGGCCCCAACACGGCGACGGCCACGGCCTGCGCCACCTCGGCGCACGCCATCGGCGACGCCGTGAACATCATCCGGCGGGGTGACGCCGACGCCATGATCGCCGGCGGGACCGAGTCGGTCGTGGTCCCCCTCGCCATCGGCGGCTTCGCCGCCATGCGGGCCCTGTCGACGCGCAACGACGATCCCGCGACGGCCTCCCGCCCCTGGGACCGCGACCGGGACGGCTTCGTCCTGGGCGAGGGAGCGGGGGTCGTCGTCCTCGAGGAGCTGGGCCAGGCGGTCCGGCGCGGGGCGCCGGTCTACGCCGAGCTCGCCGGCTACGGCATGTCGGGCGACTCCCACCACATCTCCGCCCCCTCGGACGACGGCGACGGCCCGTTCCGCGTCATGCGCAACGCCCTCCGGGACGCGTCGATGGACCCCGCGGAGATCGGCTACATCAACGCCCACGGCACCTCCACGCCGCACGGCGACCGGGTCGAGACGATCGCGGTCAAGCGCCTCCTCGGGGAGGCCGCCCGGAGCGTTCCCCTCTCCTCGACGAAGTCGATGACGGGGCACCTCCTCGGAG
>CALMDF010000372.1 GCA_937864895.1 uncultured Holophagales bacterium
GGGCGCGCAGAGTGTAGAGCGTAGACCAGACCCCCTGGTCCAGGGTGGTCTTACTTCAGCATTCCGAGCTGCCACATAAGGAACATCCTCTGGTCGGCGACGTCGCGGACGCGGAGGGCGAGGGGCTTGCCCTGGCCGTGGCCGGCCTCGCGGTCGACCCAGAGGAGGACCGGCTTCGTGGCCGGGTCGGAGGCGGTCGAGGCCTGGAGGAGGGCGGCCATCTTCCTCGCGTGGAGCGGGTGGACGCGGGAGTCGTTCTCGCCGGCCGTGAGGAGGACGGCGGGGTACTTCGTCCCCTTCTTCACGTTGTGGTACGGCGAGTAGGCGCGGAGGAACTTGAACTGGTCGGGGTCCTCGGCGGTGCCGTACTCGGGGATCCAGTAGCGCGCCATGAGGAACGACTGGTAGCGGAGCATGTCGAGGAGCGGGACGGCGCTGATGACGGCGCCGAAGAGCTCGGGACGCTGGGTGAGGACGGCGCCGGTGAGGAGGCCCCCGTTGGAGCCGCCGGAGACGGCGAGCTTCGGGGTGGACGTGTACTTCTGCGCGATCAGCCACTCGGCCGCGGCGATGAAGTCGTCGTAGACGTTCTGCTTCCTCTCGAGCATCCCGGCCTCGTGCCAGGCGTCGCCGTACTCGCCCCCGCCGCGAAGGCCCGCGAGGGCGTAGACGCCGCCCGCCTCGAACCAGGGGAAGAGGGTCGCGCTGAAGCTGGGCGTCTGGCTGACGTTGAAGCCGCCGTAGGCGTAGAGGAGCGTCGGGTTCGAGCCGTCGAGCTTCAGCCCCTTCCTGTGCACGACGAACATCGGGACCTTCGTCCCGTCCTTCGAGGGGAAGAACACCTGCTTCACCTCGACGATGGACGGGTCGACGGGGACCTTCGGGCGCTCCCAGAGCTCGAGCTTCTTCGTCGCGAGGTCGACGCGGTAGACGCCCGGGGGCTCGTTGAAGGAGGCGAAGGAGAGGAACGCCTCGTTGCGGTCCTGGGAGGTGGAGAGGCGCGCCGAGCCGATGCCGGGGAGGGGAAGCTCGCCGAGGGGCCTGCCGTCGAGGGCGTAGAGCTCGATTCGCGTCGCGGCGTCCTTCAGGAGGCTCACGACGAGGATGCCGCGGGCGAGAGAGACGCCCTGGATCGAGACGTCCTTCCGCTCGGGGACGAGGGTCTTCCAGCCGGCACGCGCGGGGTCGTTGAGGTCGACGGCGACGACGCGGCCGTTCTTGGCGCCGTCGGTCGTGTGGAGGAAGAGGGTGTCGCCCAGGATCGGACCGCGAGAGGTGCTCTCGGAGCCGACGATGACGTCGGTCCTCACGAACTCGCCGGTGCGGAAGAAGCGGTCGAGGTCGACCGCCCAGAGGTCGTTCGTGCTCGTCCCGGTGGCGTAGCCGAGGAGGCCCCAGCGGCCGTCCTCGCTCGCGGAGAAACGCGGGCCGTAGGTCGTCGCGAGCTTCGCGTTCTGCTCCTTCGTGTACTGCCGGAAGAGGCGGACGTCCTGCCGCGGGTGCGAGCCGAGCCGGTGGAACATGACCTGCCCGGAGTAGGGGTCCTTCACGCTCTCGAGGTTCTGGTAGAAGAAGCCGGAGGAGTCGGGGAGCCAGTCGACCCCACCCACCTTCCCCGGGATCTCGTCGGCGAGCCATCGGCCCGAGTCGACGTCGAGGACGTAGAGCGTGGAGTTCTCGTCGCCGGCGCGGTACATGCCGAAGGCGAGGAGCTTCCCGGCGGGGTCGGGCTCGGTCCAGGAGATCGTCACGAGGCCCCTGGCGTCGAGGGTGTTCGGGTCGAGGAGGAGGCGGGGCTTTCCGTCGAACCCTTCCCTCACGAAGATGCGGGCCTGGTTCTCGTTCCCCTCGCGCTGCGAGTAGAAGTAGCGGTTCGCGCGCATCCGGGGCGTGGAGACGGAGCCGACCTCCATGAGCTCGCGCAGGCGGGCCTCGACGGCCTTGCGGCCCGGCAGGTTGTCGAGGACCTGGCGCGTGTAGGCGAGCTGGGCGTCGGTCCAGGCGTTCACCTCGGGAGTCAGGGCTCCCTTCGCGTCGCCTTCGAGCCAGCGGTACGGGTCGACGATCGTCTCGCCGTGGAGCGTGTCGGTGACCGGGCGCGCCTCGGTCGGCGGGGGAGCCGAGGGGGGAGCGGCAACGGCGGGGAGAGCGAGCGCGAGGAGCGCGGCGGCGAAACGCATGGGGCCTCCGTTGGGCGCGGGGATGGCGCGGCGGGGACCGCGCGACCGGCAATGATAGAGGATCGAGAGGAAACGGACCGGCGCGGGCCGGGCCGTCCGGGCCCGGTTTTCGCGAATGCCCGCTTGCGTTCCCCGGGAGGCGGGCCGAAAGTCCCGGGGGTGAGCGAGGGAAGCGCCGTGACGGGCGGGCCGCGGGGTGCGAGAGGCGCCCCGGGCCTGCGCTTCCTCCTCCTCGCCGCGCTCGTTGCGGGGGCCGCCGCCCGGCTCGTCGTCGCGTTCCGCCGTCCCCTCTGGGCCGACGAGGTCTTCACGCTCTCCCTCGCCCGTCGCTCGCTCCCGGAGATCTTCGCGGCCCTCCACGCCGACTCGGGCCCGCCCCTGCACTACCTCGCCGCGTGGCTCGTCCTGGCGCCGTTCCCCGTTCCCGGGCCGTTCGACGTGGCCGTCCGCCTCCTCTCCGTGGCGGCGTCGCTCCTCCACGTCCCCCTCCTCCTCCGGGTCGGCCGGCGGTGCGGCGCGGCGCGCGCGGGCCTCGTCGCCGCGGCGCTCTTCCTCGTCTTCCCGCTCGCGGTGGCCTCGGGCGCGGAAGGGCGCGGCTACGCGCTCGCCTCGCTGCTCGCCCTCGCGGCCTTCGAGAGGCTCCTCGCGCTCGAGTCCGCCCCTCGCGCCTCCACGGCGGTCCTCGCCGGGCTCCTCGGCGGGGCCGCCGTCCTGACGCACTACCTCGCCCTCCTGCCGGTGGCCGGGATGCTCCTCGCCGCGTTCGCCCGCGGGCGGAGCCGGCGGCTCGTGTCCCTGGCCGGCCTCGCCGCCGCGGCGCTCGCGGCCACGTGGCTGCCCGTAGCGCTCCTCCAGCCGCGGGCCTCGATGGCCTGGGCCGAGTCCCGGCCTCTCCTCGAGAGGGCGGCACGGGCCGTGGCGAACCTCGCCCCCGGCCTCCCCGTGCCCCCCGGCCCGGCAAGGTCCATCACCCCCGCGCCGCCTAGGCGATCACCATGGGACGTGGCACTGTCCAGATGCTACCTCGGGGTCGGCGTCGGTATCGCTTTCGGTATCGAACAACACCTCTCGCGACCGATCCCGATTCC
>CALMDF010000373.1 GCA_937864895.1 uncultured Holophagales bacterium
GCCAGCTTCCGCTGCGGGGTCGACAGGGCGACCACGAGGCGGCGCATCGGCGACTGCAGGAGGCCGACGAGCCTCGTGAGGAGCTCGGTTCGGGTCGGCATGCTCGCGAGCGACTCGAGCGCGGTGGCGGCCACGGGGCGGCCCTCGACGAGAGCGGCCTTGACCTTGATCTTCGGGTTCGTCTTGCCGAACTGGTGAAGGACCTTCGCGAGCTGGACGATGTCGGTCGCCGAGTAGGCGACCGCCGTCATCCCCGTGAAGTGCTCCGACAGCGCGCCGATCGGGGCGTCCTTGAAGGCGCGAAGCGCGAGGGTGTTCTTCAGGACGACGTACTCCGAGCCGGTCGCGCGGACCTGACGGCGGAGCTCGGTGACGTCGGGGACGTTGATCCCCTGGAAGTCGATGAGGAAGGCGTGGGGCGCGCGGCCCACCGTCTCCGTCATCTTCGTGATGGCGTCGGTCTTCTCGGCGCGGTTCACGCGGTCCTCCCAACGAGCTTGTCGGCGACCGCGGGGTCGACCGGGACGCTCGGCCCCATCGTCGAGCCGAGGAAGATCGACTTCACGTACTTCCCCTTCGCGGCCGAAGGCTTGGCCTTCTGGATGGCCGAGATCAGGGCTTCCGCGTTCTCGACGAGGCTCTTGTCGTCGAACGACATCTTGCCGACGGGGCAGTGGACGATCGCGGTCTTGTCGACGCGGAACTCGATCTTGCCGGCCTTGAGCTCCTTGACGGCCTTGCCGACGTCGAAGGTGACCGTGCCGGCCTTCGGGTTCGGCATGAGACCGCGGGGACCGAGGACCTTTCCGAGTCGTCCGAGGGACTTCATCATGTCGGGCGTGGCGACGAGAGCCTCGAAGTCGAGGTACCCGCCCTGGATCTTCGCGACCAGGTCGTCCCCTCCGACGACGTCGGCGCCCGCATCCTCGGCCTCACGGACCTTTTCGCCCGACGCGACGACGGCCACGCGGATGGTGACGCCCGTCCCGTGAGGGAGGACGACCGTCCCGCGGACCATCTGGTCGGCGTGCTTGGGGTCGACGCCGAGGCGCAGGGCCACCTCGAGCGTCTCGTTGAACTTCGCGTACGCCGCCGAGCGGACGAGCGCGACGGCCTCTTGGACGTCGTAGAGCTTCGTCCGGTCGACTCGGGCGGCCGCAGCGGTGTACTTCTTGCCTTCCGTCATTTCTCTTCCGCTCTTCCGAGAACGGCGTCCGTCCGGCGTCCCCGCGAAGAGAAGCCCCGGGAGGCATCCCGGGCATCGCGAGGCCGCGCGCCGTGAGAGGGCCGGCGCCGGCCCGTACGCCGTCTCAATGAGAAACCGTCACGCGACGATTTCGTTCTCCTCAGCCGATGACCTCGATCCCCATCGAACGCGCCGTGCCCGCGACCGTCTTCATGGCGGCGGCGATATCGGCGGCGTTGAGGTCCTGGAACTTCAGCTTCGCGATCTCCTCGACCTGCTGCATCGTGACCCTGCCGACCCGGTTCTTGTTCGGCACTCCGGAACCCTTCTCGACCTTCGCCGCCTTCTTGAGGAGGACGGCCGCCGGAGGGGTCTTCGTGATGAAGGTGTAGGAACGGTCCGAGTAGACCGTCACGACGACCGGGATGATCAGCCCGGCGTCCTTCGCCGTCCTCGCGTTGAAGGACTTGCAGAAGTCCATGATGTTGACGCCCTGCGGGCCGAGGGCGGTGCCGACGGGCGGCGCGGGGGTCGCCTTCGCGGCTTCGATCTGGAGCTTGACCTGCCCGACGACTTTCTTGGCCATTGTGGGTTCCTTCGCGTGGTGGCGGGGCGGGCCCCGCAGTCTGCGCCGTGCCGGTTCGCCGGCCCGCCGCGCTTAGAGCTTCTGGACCTGGACGAACTCGAGCTCGACCGGGGTCGGCCGGCCGAAGATGGTGACGAGCACGCGGAGCGTCGAGCGTTCGATGTTGATCTCCTCGACGTCCCCCGTGAACTCCTTGAAGGGGCCGTCGACGATCTTCACCTTCTCGCCCCGCTCGTAGGTGTACTTCGGCTTCGGCTTCTCCTTGGACTCCGCCGTGTGGTGGAGGATCGCCTCGACCTCTTCCGGCATGAGCGGGATCGGCTGCTTGGACGAGCCCCCGACGAATCCGGTGACCTTCGGGGTGTTCCTCACGAGGTGCCAGGTCTCGTCCGCCATCGCCATCTGGACGAGGACGTAGCCGGGGAAGAACTTGCGCTCGATGTTCCGGCGCTTCCCCGCCTTCATCTCGACGACGGTCTCCTTGGGCACCCGGATCTCCCCGAACTGCGCCTCCATGCCCTGAGCCTTGATCCTGTTGATCAGCTCCTGGCGGACCCGGTCCTCGAACCCCGAGTACGTGTGGACGATGTACCAGTCCATCGCGACCGCGGAGGCGGTCTCGGAGAGGTCCGGAGAGACGTCGTTCTCGGTCATGTCGGGCAACCTCGGCGGCTCACTGGCCGAAACTGGCGAAGAACCAGTTGATGACCGGCGTGAACGCCGCGTCGACCGCGAAGAGGAACACGCCGACGACGACGGTGTAGACGATGACGACCGTGGTCGTCCCGACGACCTCGTCCCTGGCCGGCCAGCTGACCTTGCCGGTCTCCTTCCGGACGTCGACGAGGAACTCCCTGAAGGTTTTCCACCGCTCGGTGAGGTTCATTCGATCCGTCTTCCTGGCGCCCTCGAGCGCCGCGCCGCCTTCCCGGGCGTACGGCCCGCCTCCGCGGCGGGGAAAGTGGCAGGGGTGCGGAGACTCGAACTCCGAACCTACGGTTTTGGAGACCGTTGCTCTGCCAATTGAGCTACACCCCTGTGCGAGATCTCGGCTAGACCTTGCCTTCCTTGTGAGCCGTGTGCTTGCGGCAGTAACGGCAGTACTTCGCGACCTCCAGCTTTTCCTGGTGGGTCTTCTTGTTCTTCGTCGTCGTGTAGTTCCGGCGCTTGCACTCGCCGCACGCCAGGCTGATCAGGTCTCTCGGCATCGCTCTCTCCGCTTCCTCGCCGTCCTCGCGGTCCGCCCGGCTTCCCGTCCTCCCCGCCGCGCGGGGAAGGCTGGAGCGGGAGACGGGATTCGAACCCGCGACCAACAGCTTGGAAGGCTGTGACTCTACCAACTGAGTTACTCCCGCAAATCGCAGTCGCCATTTATAATAGATTAGTAGGTTGAAAATCAAGGGAATTCTT
>CALMDF010000374.1 GCA_937864895.1 uncultured Holophagales bacterium
CCGAGCAGCATTCGCTGGAGCTGCCGCCCAGTGTCCAGGAGTGAGGAGACCGACGCGTCGGGGCTCGTGACGACGAGCCAGCCGCCGTAGCTCCGGAGCTGCCGGCGCACCGTCTCCACTCCCCGTTCGCGGAAGCCCTGCGCCTGGACGGACTCGGGGCTCATGAAATGACGGACGTACCATCCGGCGACACCGGTGATCTCCATCGAGTCGGGGGTGAGGCCGTCGCGGTGGCGGCGTGCCTCGTCGTGCGACCAGCGGATCCAGCGCGACAGCTCCTCCTGCGCCGGGTCCCGGGACGCCTGAGCCCGGTTCGCCTCGATCGTCGCCCCGGCAAGCCAGCGCGCGGCCGTCGACCCGGCCGGGAAGTACGCGGCCAGGCCCGCGAACGGCGCGGTCAGCGTCCGGACGTCCTCGCGCGTCAGCTCCCGCGGAAGGTGGTCGCCGCGGACAGTGCGGCGCCGTCGGATCCTCTCGAGGGGAAACGGCTGGGGACGCACCTCGCGGAGGGCCACCTCGAGGATCTCCGGATCAGAGGCGGAGGTCCCGGCGACCCACACGTCGGGATCGAGCCCGTGGGCCCGCGCGGCGACGGCGAAGTTCTCGAGGAAGCAGCCGAGCGAGAGGAGCGTCTCCCGGTTCTCCGGGTCGACCGCGGGAAGCCATCGCTCGCGCGCGGTACCGAGTCGTAGCCGGCCCGGCCCGGAGACCTGCACGGCCCAGGGCTGTGCGTTGTGCCCGCTCGGAGCGAGCGAGGCGTGGTGGAGGGCGTCGGCGAGCCGGGGTTCCAGCCCGGTGCCGCCGGGAGCCCGCAGGTCCGTCGCGGGTCCTGAAGCTCGCGATGCGAGGAGGAGGGGTACGGCGCCGACGGCGAGAGCGGTGCCCCCGAGCCCCTTCACGACGTCGCGCCTGGTCGCATCCACCTCGTCCTCCTAGAAGTGCCAGCCGAGCTTCACGGAGGCTTCCGGCGAGAAGCGCTTCGGGGTGTAGGTGGCGCCTCCCGCGGTGACGCTCGCCGGGCCTCCCACGACGAGGTGCCCCGCGACCCACGGGTTGACGTAGAAATTCCCCCCGATCTTCCAGACGTAGCCCCCGCCGATCGTGGCGACGGTGTTGTTCCATTCCGCAGTGCCGCCGTCCGCCTCGTTCTCGACGCGGTTCTCCCAGTACTCGGCTCCGGCGCCGACCCAGAATCCCCGGAAGCCGTCGCGGAAGAAGTAGTCGACGATCAGCGCGTACGCGTCGACCTTCGCCTCCCGGAAGCCGTCCTCGACGAGGAAGTCCGGAAGTGTCGTGCTCGCGACGACGGGGCGCACGCGGATGCGGTCGCGCCCGACCCAGGCGGAACCGTAGTAGCCGCCCGTGGCGTAGGGCAGGACGTCGAGCTCGAAGCCGACCGTCGCCGACTTCCGCTCCTCTGCCGAGGCCGGCACGGCGGCGGCGAACGCCGCCGCGAGCAGGCAGGTCAGTCCCGTGCGGACGAAGTGAGTTGTGTCCTTCTTCATGGTCGTTCTCCCTGGCGCGCCTCCCGGCGCGTCCTTTCATACGCCGCGTCGTCGCGGCGGCGTCATTCGACGTGGTTCGTGTCGTCCCGGGGCACCGTCCGAGGGCCGGGCTGCGCCCCGTTCCTCTGGATCAGCCGATCATCTCTTCGCCCGACCCAGCGCGGCGTGCGCGAGCGCGACCGCCGCATGCTCGATGCGGGCCCATCCCTCGTCGCTCCGCAGGGGGACGCCGAGCCACTCCGGCGCGGACTTCGCCCGAAGGGCGAGGTGGAGGATGCCCGCCGTCAGGATCGCGGCGACGGCGGGGAGGTCGAGCTCTTCCGCCTGCCTGCGGGGGACGCCCAGCTCCCGAAGCTCGGCGAAGCCCGCCTCCTCGCGTACCTGGGCGAGCCTTCGCGTCAGCGGGTTGTCCTCGACGAGCTCCCAGCGCATCACTTCCAGCGCCTCGGGGCTCGCGCGGAGATCGCGGACGTACTTGGCGAGGAAAGCCGCGGCCTTCTCCTCGACGGTCCCTCCCGCGCGCCCGGCGCCGGCGTCGTCGAGGCTCCCCGCGCCGAAGTTGTTCGTCCGGCCCCAGGCCTCGAGCAGCGCCTCGAGGCCGCCGAAATAGCGGTAGATGAGGACCTTGTCGACCCCTGCCTCGCGGGCGACGGCGTTGACGCCGAGGCTGGCGAAGCCTTCGCGGGCGAGCAGGCGGCCGACCGCGTCGAGGACCCGCTCCCGGGTGGCGAGCCGGTCGCGCAGGCGCGGGGCTTCGCGGGACGTGACGGGGGCCTTCTTCGGGTTTTTTGTCACCATGCGGTGACTCTAGGTCACCGCATGGTGACATGTCAAGAGGAATTTCTCCGCCCGGGCGATGGCGGGATTCGCATGCCGATCCCGCGGGCGTGACGGGGGACGGGAGACGCATCCTTCCGCGCGTGTTGAATAAGGCATCCGCTCGCGGGAGCCGGGGAACGCGCCAGGGGTCACGGAGGACGAGCCAGGGGGGAATCCGTGTGTGGCGTAGCAGAAGCAAGAGAGCGTGTGCCCCTCGCCCTGGTTGCGCCGAGGGGAGACCGTCCGCCGGCCCGAAGGGTCGAGGCCCCCCCTCGAAGACTCTAGACGACCCCGAACTCCCTCCCGACGGCCTTGAAGGCCTCGACGGCTTCGTCGAGGTCGGCCGTGGAATGGGTGGCCGAGATCTGGCACCGAAGTCGGGCGTGCCCCTGCGGAACGACCGGGTAGCCGAAGCCGGAGACGTAGACCCCACGGTCGAAGAGGGCCGCCGACATCGCGAGGGCCTTCGCCGTGTCGCCGACGATGACGGGGACGATCGGGTGAACCCCCTTCGGGATGTTGAAGCCCGCGTCGGTCATCCTCGTCCGGAAGTGGGCCGCGTTCGCCCGGAGCCGCACGACGGGGGAGGGGTCTTCCATGAGCATCCGGAACGCCTCGAGGGAAGAAGCCGTCACGGCGGGAGGAAGGGCGTTCGAGAAGAGGGTCGTCCGCGAACGCTGGCGGAGGAGCTCGACGAGGGGCGCGGGGCCGGTCGTGAACCCGCCGGCGGCCGAGCCCATCGCCTTGCCGAGGGTCGACGTGAAGACGGCGACCTTCCCGTGGACGCCGGTCTCCTCCGCCGAGCCGCGCCCGGTGGCGCCGAGGACGCCCGTCGCGTGCGAGTCGTCGACGACGAGGAGCGTGTCGTGCTTCGCGCAGAGCTCGACGAGCTCGGGGATCGGGCCGACCTCGCCCTCCATGGAGAAGACGCCGTCGGTCATGTAGAGGCGGCGGCGCTGGGCCTGCGAGTCGACGAGGGCCTTCTCCGAGGCGGCGAGGTCGCCGTGCGGCAGGACGTAGCGCTTCGCCTTGCAGAGGCGGATGCCGTCGATGATCGAGGCGTGGTTGAGGCCGTCCGTCAGGATGGCGTCCTCCTCGCCGAGGAGAGGCTGGAAGAGCCCTTCGTTCGCGTTCCAGCAGGACATGTAGAGGATGGTGTCCTCGGTGCCGAAGAAGGCCGAGATCGTCCTCTCGAGCTCCTTGTGGAGCTCCTGGGTCCCGCAGATGAAGCGGACGGAGCCGAGGCCGTTGCCCCAGCGCTCGAGGGCCTTGCGGGCGGCCTCGACGATCCGGGGGTGGTTCGCGAAGCCGAGGTAGTTGTTGGAGGTGAGCATCAGGACCTCGCGGCCGTCGACGCGGACGCGGGCCCCGGTGGGCCCCTCGAGGACGCGCTCCTGCTTGAAGGTGCGAGCCTCTTTGAGGGCCTCGATCTCGGTTCGGCAGTAGTCGATGAGGGCGGTGCTCATGACCGGCCAGAATACCAGCGCCCCGCGGGTGCGGGGCGCTCGGAAAGGTCGGCTGAGGGGCCGGTAGGCTACTTCTTGTGCTTCTTCGGCGCCGCCTTCTTCGGGGCGGGCTTCTTCGGAGCGGCCTTGGGGGCCGGCTTCTTCACCGGGGCGGGCTTCGAAGCCTTCTTCGGAGCGGCCTTGACCGGTTTCTTCGCCGGGGCGGGCTTCTTCGGAGCGGCCTTGGCGGCCGGCTTCGCCGGGGCGGGGGCCTTCGCCTTCTCCTTGGCCCGCCAGGCGGCGAGCTTCTCCTTGACCTTCTCGTCGACCTCCGACATCGGGACGTACTCCTCGTCGGGGTGGAG
>CALMDF010000375.1 GCA_937864895.1 uncultured Holophagales bacterium
AGAGGCGAGTGTGGAAAATTTCACCGCACGCCTCGATCGGAATTCGCATAAGTCATTGCGGTGGAATGTCTTGCGCGTGTGATGAAAACTGTAGAGGATTTCCTGGGTTTCGTTGAAATTCTCAACGTTGCGAGGCGAATTCCTACAGAAAACCCCCGGCACGTGGTGTTTCTCCACGTTCCGGGGGTTTCGTCCGGGGGCCTCAGCGCTGGATGCGGGGTGGGGCGGGCGACTTCGGCAGGGCGCCAGATTTCTTCGAGAGCGCCTCGAGGAGGATCTCGACACCCTTCTCGAGGCTCGGGTCGCCGCCGTCGATCCGCCGCTCGGCCACGTCGAAGACCTCCACGTCGGGTGCGACGCCGACGTTCTCGACGACCCAGTTCCCTTCGCCGTCGTAGATCCGGAAGGTCGGGACGTCGACGCTGCCGCCGTCGACGAATCGGGCGTTTCCGGAGAGCCCGATCAGGCCGCCCCAGGTCCTGGTGCCGATGAGCGGGCCGAGGCCCTGCTTCCTGAAGAACCAGGGGAGGGCGTCGCCGCCCGAGGACGAGTAGCCGTTCACGAGCATCGCCTTCGGGCCGTCGTGGGCGAACCCGGGAGTCCTCATGGCGTCGACGCCCCTGCGCGCCCAGAAGGCGAGGGTCGTCCGGGAGAGCATCTCGATCATCCGGTCGGGGATGAACCCGCCGCCGTTGTAGCGGTCGTCCACGAGGAGGGCCGGCCGGGCGGCTTGCGAGTAGAAGAGCTTCTGGAGCATCCGGTTTCCGGCGAGGGCGGTGTCGGGGAGGTGGATGTAGCCCACCTTCCCGCCCGAGAGGCGGTCGACGAGAGCCATCCGGCTCCTCACCCAGTCGAGGTACCTGAGCCCCTGCTCGCTCGCCACCGTCCGGACGGTGACGCTCCTCGCCCCCTCGCGAGACGGGGCCCTGCCGACGAGGAGGGTAGCGGCGCGGTTCGCCTTCCCTTCGAGGAGGCGGTACGGATTGTCGGACGTGGTCAGCTCGACCCCGTCGATCGCGAGGAGGAACTCCCCCTCGGCGACGTTCACACCCGGCTCGGTGAGGGGAGAGCGGGAGGCCTCGTCCCAGTTCTCACCGGGGTAGATCTTCGCGATCCGGTAGCGGCCCGACGAGTCGGCCGACAGCTCGCAGCCGAGGAAGCCGCCCGCGACTCTCTCGATCTTCGGCTCGTCCCCTGGCGTGACGTAGGTGTGACCCGCCTCCAGCTCGGAGACGAGCTCGCCGAGGAGGAAGTCGAGGTCGGCGCGGTGCGCCACGTGCGGGACGAGGGCGCCGTAACGGGCGACGAGAGCGGGCCAGTCGACGCCGTGGAGGGCCGGGTCGTAGAACCAGTCGCGGACGATGCGGGCCCCGTCCTCCCAGATCTGGGCCCACTCGGTCCTCAGGTCGAGCTTCACGCGGAGGCCGGAGAGGTCCAGCTTTCCCGCGCCCGGCGAGAGGCCGGCGCGGGCGTCGGTGATCCCGAGGTCCTTCCCGGCCACCCAGAGGAGCTTCTTTCCGTCGGCGGAGAGCTCGTACGAGGAGACGCCGTCGAGGGCTCTCTCCTCCTTCTTCTCTTTCAGGTCGTACCTGCAGAGGGCCCCGTCCTCGTCGTCGCCCCTGAGGTAGAAGACCGCGTCGGCCGTGGCGGAGAGGGACCGGAGCTGCTCGGGCTTCACGCCGGGAAGGGCGATCGTCCGGGCCGTGAATCCTTCCGCGACGATCTCGACCCGCGCCGGGTCGCCCTTCTTCGGCTCCTTCGTCGCTCCCTTGGGCTTGTCCGATACCGCCTCGGCGGTCGCGTCGGCCTTCCCCTTCTCCTCGTCGCTCGCGGGCGGGAAGAGGTGCGGAACGGAAGGGGCGAGGGCGGCGGCGTACGGGCGCGTCGCCTTCGGGTAGACGTAGGAGAACTCGAAGGCGCTGAAGGTGGGGGAGAAGTCCCTGTTGGAGAGGAAGAAGAGGTGCTTTCCGTCCGCCGAGAAGGCGGGGGAGAAGTCGGCCGTCAGGCCGTCGCCGAGCGGGAAGGACCTCTTCGTCTCGAGGGAGTGGGCCCAGATCCCCGGGAGGCGCGTCGGGTGGCTCTTCTCGTAGACGAGCCAGCGCGAGTCGGGCGAGAAGACGTAGACGTCGATGTCCTCGAAGCCGCTCCGGTCGACCTCGGTCACGGCCGCCGTGGCGACGTCGACGACCCGGAGGCGCTGGTTCCGGTCTCCCCACGCGATCTTCTTCCCGTCCGGGCTGAAGACGGGGGCGTGCTTCCAGGGGGCCCCGTCCGTCGTCAGCCGGCGCGGCGTTCCCGAACCGTCCTGCGGGCGGATCCAGATCTCGTACTCGCCGGTCTCGGAGGAGAGGTAGGCGATCCACTTTCCGTCAGGGGACCACGCGGGGTCGCGCTCGCGGACGGCAGGAGTCGCCGTCAGGCTCCGCGTCGCGCCCTCCTTCGCGGGGAGGGAGAAGAGGTCGCCCCGGGCGTCGAGGACGACGCGCGCGCCGCTGGGAGAGAGGGCCGCCCCGCCGACGTTCCCGGAGACGTCGCGGAAGGAGGGGACCGTGGCCGCGAGGTCGGAGCCGAGGGTGACCGGGACCCGGGCGACCTTCTCCGTGGCGAGGTCGAGAGTGTGGAGGTAGCCCCCGTTCATGAAGACGATCCGGCCGTCGCCGAGGCTCGGCCAGAGGACGTCGAACTCGCTGAAGGAGGTGAGCTTGCGCGTCTGCTTCGTCCTCAGGTCGTGGCGCCAGATGTTGAGAGTCGTTTCCCGGTCGGAGGTGAAGTAGACGGCGTCGCCCCACCACATCGGGAAGTTGTCGGTCCCTTCCCAGGTCGTGAGCCGTTCCGATTTCTTCGCGGCGAAGTCGTAGAGCCAGACGTCCTGTGCGCGTCCCCCTTTCGTGCGCTTCCAGGTGCGGAACTCCCGGTCGACGGGGCAGTAGGCAAGCTTCGTCCCGTCGGGAGAGAGGGACGCGCCTCCGCCCTCGGGGATCTCGAGCGGCGTCTCGAGGCCGCCTTTCGGGTCGACGAGGTAGTAGCGCCCCATCCGCGAGTTCCACGGAACGCGGTTCATCCTCACGAGGACCTTGCCGTCCACCGTCCAGCCGAGGACCCAGTTGTCGTACCCGCCGCGCGGCGGGAGTGGTCCGGCGTCGGTGGCGAAGGTGAGCTGCCTCGGGGGGCCGCCCCACGCGGGCATGACGTAGACCTGCCGGGTCCCCGTGTACTCGGCCGAGAAGGCGATCCAGAGCCCGTCGTGCGAGATCTTCGGGAAGAGCTCGAGCCCGGGGTGGGCGGTCAGGCGGAGGGCAGGGCCTCCGGCAGCCGAGGAGCGCCAGACGTCGCCCGCGTAGACGAAGGCGACGGCGTCGCCGCGGATGTCGGGAAAGCGCAGGAGTCGCGCCTCGGGCGGGCCGGCGGGGGGCTCGGAGCGGCCCGGGAGGGCGGGGAACACCAGGGCCGCCAGCGTGGCGGCGAGAAGCGCGGATCGGCGAAGGCGGGGCTTCATGGGGAGGGATGCTGCCCGACACCTCCACGGGGGGGGCGTCCTTCCGCTTTCGCCGAATCTGGTTCATCATTCCCGAAAATTCACCAGCTCAGCGAGGCGAAGTCGATGGCTTTTCTGAAAGTCCTGGAATCGCCGGACCCCGCCCTGAAG
>CALMDF010000376.1 GCA_937864895.1 uncultured Holophagales bacterium
GAAGAGGCGGGCTCGACCCGCCTCTCGTCTTTGTGCGCCTCCGGGGCGGGCCTTCGGCTACTCCTCCGGGAGCTCGTTCTCCTCTTCTTCCTTGCGCACGCCGCCCGGGAGGAGGTACTTCAGGACGAGGTCGGCGAAGCGCTCGGAGAAGGTCGAACGGGGGAGGACCTCGTCGAAGCCGGCGGCGATCGCCTTCTCCTTCAGATCCTTTCGCACGATGTCGAAGTAGCCGACGACGGGGATGGCGGAGATCCCTTCCATCTTCTTGAGAAGGGCGATCGCCTCGAACGGGGGCCGCTTCAGGGCGAGGTCCACGACGACGATGGCCGCGGCGCCGGGCTCGAGGTTGTCGGCGGCCTCCGCCGGGTCCGAGACGAAGACGGTCGAGGCGCCGACGGACTTCACCGCGTTGTCGATCTTCGTCCTCCAGAACGGGTCTTCGACCAGGGCGACGACCTTGCGATTCATCGGGGCCTCCTAAGAACGGACATCGAATCCGCCGCGGACACTGAAGCCTCGGCACGGCAGGAACGCGTCCAGTATAGGCCCGCCGCCCGGGAAGCGGTGCCGGAGGGCCTCAGCGCCGGAAAAGGGGGAGAAGCGTCGGCTCCAGACGGCGGAGGAGCTCGGCCGTGGCGTCGACGTCCCGCCGGCAGTAGTCGAGGATCTCGGGAAGCCGGCCCTCCTCGTAGGCCTCCCCCACCGCGTAGCCGTGCATCTCGGCCGACTTCGGCGAGGGAATGCCGAACGCGACGCACGCCGCGTGGAGCGAGGGGCGCGTCCCGGCGGCGCCCTGGAAGGTGAGGACCTCCATCAGGTCCACGTGCGAGTCGACGGAGTAGCGGTACCCCGAGAGGTTGCGCGACGGGGCGAGGCCGTGGATCGCGCTCCTCACCGAGAGGAACGGACCGTCGAAGGACCGGCCGTTGAAGGAGACGAGCCGGTCGAAGCGGGCGGCCGTCTCCCAGAAACCGGCGAGAAGGGCCTTCTCGTCGCCGCCGATCTCTTCGAAGAGCCCGTCGCGGGAGGGCCGGGAGGAAGGGGCCGCCGCCTCGTACCAGACCTTCCCGTGGCCCGTCTCCGGATTGAGCGCCGCGATGACGATGACCTTCGCGGCGTAGGGCGAAAGCGAGCGCCAGTCCTTCTTCGTCCGGTAGCTCTCTCCGTCCTCGGCGCCCCGCGTGAGCCATTCGCGCAGGAGCGGGTCGAGGGAGAGCCAGGGAAGCCCGACCGTCTCGACGTCGAAGACGAGCGTCTTCACGGGATCTCCCCTCCGCCTGCCGCTGCGGGGGCCGCCTCCGCCGGCGGCGCCGCCGGATCGGCTGGGACGGCCGTCGCGACCGGGTCCGGCGGCCTCGCGACGGGGCCGATCCGGGCGTCCAGCCAGTCGAAGGCGGCCGTCTTCGCGGCCGGCTCGGACCTCAGGAGCTCGAGGGCGTGAGCGGCCCCGGGGTAGAGGACGACGGACTTGGGCTCGCGCCCGGCCGCGTCGAGGGCGCGGGCCGACTCGACCCTTCCGGGATCCGCCTCGGCCGCGAGGACGAGAAGGGCCCTCGGGGCGGAGGGCCTCGTCCCGGCGAGGCTCTCGAGCCAGTCGGCGTTCGTCGAGACGGCGACGCCCGCTTCGGCCCAGCCGGACGCCGTGGCGAGGGCCGCGAGGTTGCCCGAGACCGAGAAGCCGAGGACGCCGACCCGCGAGGCCCTCTGTCGCAGCCAGGCGCACGCGGCCTCGACGTCCCGGGGAAACCCGTTGGGGGAGCCCTGGAGGGAGGGGGAGAGACCGACGCGGGCGCCCCCCTTCGAGGTCGACTCGCCGTGCCCCCGGAGGTCGAGGGCGAGCGTGGAGAAGCCCCGGTCCGCCAGCTCGTCGGCCAGCTCGGTCAGCTCGCGGCGTTCGCGGGAGAAGGCGTGCAGGAGGAGGATCGCGGGCGCGGCCGCACCTCCGGGACCCGGCCTCCAGCTCGCGACGAGCCGGACGCCGTCGCTCGAGGAGAAGGTGACCTGGTAAGGGTCGTGCGGGCGCGGGACCTCCGCGACCGGAGCGGCCTTCTTCTTCCGCTTTTTCTTCGTCGCCGCGTCCGCCGGAGCCGTCACGAGGACCGCCAGCAGCGCCGTCACGACCAGGAGGGCCGCCCGGCGGCGGAGGGAGGGGCCAGCGGTGAAGGTCATCCCAGACCCTCGCGAGAGCCGCCCCGGCCCGGGCTTTCGCTGCCCTGGGACGCCGTCGGAGGCGGGATCCGGATGAGCTGGGGAGAGAGCTTCACGTCGACCGCCATGGTAAGGCCCCTGAAGGCGCGGGATGGTAGCAAACGGGAAACTCCGTGGGGGCGGAGCCGTAGAATCTCCGCCGTGAGCCCCTCCTCTCCCGCCGCATCGCCGGTGCCGCCGGTCCCGACAGACCTCCCCGGGGCGATCCTCCGGCTGAAGGAGGAGCGAAACGCGCTCATCCTGGCTCACTACTACCAGGAATCCGAGGTCCAGGACCTCGCCGATTTCGTGGGCGACTCGCTGGAGCTGGCCCGCCGCGGGAAGGAGTCGCCGCAGCCGGTCATCGCCTTCTGCGGGGTCCACTTCATGGCCGAGACGTCGAAGATCCTGACCCCGGAGAAGACGGTCGTCGTGCCGGACCTCGAGGCGGGGTGCTCCCTCGCCGACGGCTGCCCCGCCCCTTTCTTCGCCGAGTGGCTCCGGAAGTACCCGGGTCACACCGTCGTCTCCTACATCAACTGCTCGGCGGCGGTGAAGGCCCTCTCGGACGTCATCGTCACGTCCTCCTCCGCCGAGGCGATCCTCCGCCGGCTCCCCGACCCGATCGTCTTCGCCCCGGACCGCAACCTCGCGGCCTGGCTCGAGAAGAAGCTCGGGAGGAAATTCGTCGTCTGGCCTGGCACGTGCGTCGTTCACGAGACCTTCTCGGAGAAGCGGATCCTCGACCTGATGGTGAGGCACCCCGAGGCCCGCCTCGTCGCGCACCCGGAGTGTGACGAGCGGATCCTCGCCCACGCCGACTTCGTCGGCTCGACCTCGGCCCTCCTGAAGCACGTGACCGAATCGGAGCACGCCTCGTTCATCGTCGCGACCGAGGAGGGGATCCTCCACCAGATGCGCCGCGCCGCGCCGGGCAAGGAGCTCGTCCCCGCCCCCCCGGACGACGGCTGCTCCTGCAACACCTGCCCGCACATGAAGCGGAACACCCTGGAGAAGCTCTGGCTCGCCCTCCGCGACCTTCGCCCGGCGATCGAGGTGGAAGAAGAGGTCCGGGTCGGGGCGAAGAAGGCGCTCGACCGGATGCTCGAGCTGACGGCGGGAAAGACCTTCGTCCCCGCGCTCGGGCGCTCGTGCCCCTCCTCGGCTCGTGACCGGGGGCGCCGTCCGCCCGCGCCCGCGCGTATTTCTCAGGCGATCCGATGTCGATCAGGTATCCGTCCACGCGATATCCGGCGATGCGCAGACCACGCCGGAGCAGCTCCGGGAAAAGGTCGCGGCCGAAATCAAAGGGAATGCCCGTGGGGACCAAACGCAGCACCTCAGGCTCCAGTACGTAGACCCCAGCATTCGCCAGGTTGGAAAACAAAGCGTGGCGTTCCGGCTTTTCCACAAAACGACTGATGCATCCACCATCGTCGGGCTCCACGATCCCGCAAT
>CALMDF010000377.1 GCA_937864895.1 uncultured Holophagales bacterium
CGTCGGCACCGTCTGGAACCTCCTCGCCCTCGGCGCGACGGCTTTCGCCTACCGGCTCACCGCCGGCGAGACGGGCTCGGTCCTCGAGATCAGGACGTTTCCCCGGGGAGTTCTGGGTGTCCCCGACGCCGTCGCGGCGAGCTTCCTCCTCCCCGTCGTTCTCCACTTCGCCCTCGCCCGGACCCGGCCCGGGCTCCGGCTGACGACGGCGGGCGAGAATCCGGAAGCGCTTCGTTCCCTCGGCATCTCCGTCGTGGCCGTCCGTACCGGGGCCGCCGCGGCTTCCGGGATCCTCGGTGCGCTCGGAGGGGCCATGCTCGTCCTCACGATTTCACCCACGTTCGTGGAAGGGGTCACGGCCGGGCGCGGTTTCCTCGCGCTGTCGCTCGTGGTCTTCGCCCGATGGAGGCCGCTCGGCCTCCTGCCGGCCGCGCTCCTCCTCGGAGGAGTGACGGCCCTGCAGTACCAGCTCCAGGCGGGCGGGTTCGGCCTCCCCTACGCGTTCTTCCTCGCTCTCCCCGGGCTCGTCGCGCTCGCGGCCCTCGCCCTCGCCTCGACCCGGGGCGGCGCGCCGAAGGCGCTCGGGAGCGCCGCGCCGTGACCGCCGTCGAGCGCCCCCCCTACGGCGTCCTCGCGAGCTACTACGACGAGGTCTACGGCCTCTGGCGCGAGCTCCTCTCGCCGGCCCGCGACGAAATCCTGCGGGCGCACCGGGTCCGCTTCGAGACCGTTCTCGACGTGGGCTGCGGGAGCGGCTGGCAGAGCCTCGAGCTGGCCCGCCGCGGATCCCGGGTCGTCGCCGTCGACCCCGTGGCGGCCTTTCTTCGGCCGCTACGGGTCCTGGCGCGAAGGGACCGCCTCCCGGTCGACGTGAGGCGGGGAGGCGCGCTCGACCTGCCGGTCCGCCCGGGCGAGGCGTTCGACCTCGCCCTCGCCACCTTCGACGTCCTGAACCACCTCGACCGTCACGAAGACCTCGCGCCGGCCCTCGCCCGCGTCGCAAAAGCGCTCCGTCCGGGAGGCCACGTCCTCTTCGACCTGAACACCCCGTGGACCGTGGAGGGGTTTCCCGACCACCACCGGGTCACCCAGCTCCGGGGGGGCGGCCTTTCGGCCGAGCGAGGGTCCTTCGACCCGTCGACGGAGGAGGGGACGGTGACCCGCGACTGGTTCCTCCCGGAGGACGGCCTCCCCGGGCGCTTCAAGCGCTACCGCGAGATCTATCGGGAGATCGCCTGGCCGCGGCGCGCCGTGGAGAAGGCGCTTCGCTCGGCGGGCCTCGCCGTGCGGCTCTTCGCGGACGCCTCCGGCTGGCTCTCGTTCCAGCCCGAGGGGACTCGCTGGATCGTCCTCGCCCGCCGCCGGCGCGGCGCCTGACGCCTACAGCTCCGGATCCTCCGGGGGCCGGGCTGGAGGCTCGACCGGCGGCCCGCCCGTGGCACCGGCGGGTCCGGAGGGTCTCGCCCTGCCGGGACGGCTCCCTCCGCGCTGGTCGGCGTAGCGCTTCCGCATCTCCTTCTCCCGCTCCGAGCGCCACTGGTCCCGCCGGTCGACGATCTGCGTCCACTGCTCGGCGGTCAGGATTCCGCGCATCTCGACGACCATCATCGTCCGGGCCTTCCCGAGCCGGCCCCGGGCCTGCTCGAGCGCCTCGGACGCGGCCCCGACTCTCTTCGGGTCGACGTCTCGCGCCGCGAGGAGATCCTCGAGGTCGATCGTCCGGCGGTCCACGTCGGCCTTGAGGTCGACGAAGGCCCGCCGGTTCTTGGAGAAGACCTCGTCGAGGCGCTCCTGCTGCTCGGCGGAGAGCTTCAGCGACTCGACCACGGCGGGCCTCTTCCACCACTTCCCCGCGGGCATCTCGACCATCTGGGCCGCGGCGGGAAGACCGGCGACTGCGGCCGCGAAGAGCGCGGCCAGGGTCCACATCCTGCTCATTTCAGGGCCTCCGGGAGAAGCGCCTCGTGTGGCGCCTCGGTGCAAAGGACGGTGTCGACCGACCGGAGCAGCTCGTCGTCCTCGCGGTCGGCTGCGGAAAATCCCGCCGAACCGTTGGCGGCGACCGTGGACGACGTCGCATTGCCAGCCGGCGGCCCGGCCTCGGGAACGCTCCTCAGGACCGTCAGGCCCGCGACGAGGGCGACCGCGGCAGCGAGGCTCCCCACGGCGAGCGCGGGACGGTTCAGGATCGACCTCGTGAAACGCGTGGGGAACGGCGTCGCCCGCTCCTCCGCCTCGACGGCGGCGAGCTCGGAGATTCGCCCGATCACCGCGCGCCGCTGCGAGGTCCAGAACTCCCCCGGAAGCGACTCGACGACCCCGGCCACGGCCCCTCGGTCCAGGAGGTAAGCCTCCCGGAGCTTCGAGACCTTCTCCTGGCACTCGGGGCAGACCGCGAGGTGCATCGGAATCGGCGCGGGCCCTTCCTCGACCGGAAAGATCCGGTTCACGATTTCGTCACCCGTGAGGTGCCGGCCGCTCATCGGAGGTCCTCCAGCTTCTGGCGCAGCTTTCGCGCCGCGCGGAACAGGTGCGACTTGACCGTCCCGTCGTCGAGGCCCGTGGCGGCCCCGATCTCGGCGATGGAGCGCTCCTCGTAGTGCTTCATCACGAAGACGGCCCGCTGCCGAGGGGAGAGGGCTTCGAGGGCCTCTCCGATCCGCCTGCGGATCTGCCGCGAAAAGGCGTCCCGCTCGGGCGAGGTGCCGTCCGTGGGCTCGACGGACCGCGGGAGGTCCGACCCGCCGGTCTCTTCCGCGGCGGCGAGGTCGGCGAACGCGACGACCGGCTTGCGGCGTCTCGCCGAGTCGCGGACGGCGTTGACGGCGATCCGGTTCAGCCAGGTCTCGAACGACGCCTCTCCCTTGAACTCCGGCACCGCCCGCCACGCCTTCACGAAGACGTCCTGGGTCAGAGCGTCGGCCTCGCCGGCGTTCCTCACGAGGGTGTAGACGAGGCGGAAGACCTTCCTCTGGTAGGTTCGGACGAAGTACTCGAAGGCTTCCGGCTCCCCCGCCCGGACCCGCCCGAGGAGTTCGCTCTCCCTCTCCCTGAGACCTGGGTCGCCCGCCCGGGAGCCTTCGCCCGGGAGGTCATTCACCACGTTCGCGCTCCTCCCTCGAGGGGCTTCCTCGAACCTCAGGACTCGTGCGGCGCCGTCGGCCATCCTCATGCCTTCAGGGACGCGTCCGACGGGCCGGGGGTTTACCCGACCCGAGGATAGACCTTCAGCGCCTCCAGGGCCTCAGGACCTTCTTGAGGCGGTCCCAGGCGACGATCCGGCGCTTCAGCGCCGCGTGGACGAACGGCACGACCGGGGGAACGGGGCCGGGGGCATAGTAGGCCGACAGGAGAAATCGGCGGTCCTCGGCCCGTTTCAGGCCCGGCCTCGCCAGGTCCCGGAGGCGGTTGAAGGTCCTGAGCGGGCCCTTCCGGATCCGGGCCCGGTCGAGGTCCACGAGCCAGAGCCGAGGCCCCGCCTCCCCCTCGGTCACGAGGATGTTCCCGTCCGTGAAGTCGCGGAAGAAGACCCCCGCGTCGTGGAGCCGTTTCGCGAGCCGGCCGAGGGCCGTCAGGACCTCCTCGAAGGTCGCCTTCACGGGCGGCGGCTGCCGGCCCGGATCGTCTCGGCGGAGGAAGAAGGAGCGGATCTGGACGGCCCCTTCCAGCTTGCGGACTACGAAGACGCTCTCCTCCGGCGTCACCTCCAGCCCGAGAGGCTCGGGGGTGTCGATGCCGCACGCGAGGAGGTGCCGGGCGATCCGGTCGGCGCGCTCGGCGCGGGTATTTCCGTCGGGTTGGCGGAAGTCGCGCCCGATCCTCTTCACGACGACCGGGATCCGCTCGCCGCCACGGACGAGCCAGGCGTCGCGCACGTCGTGCCTCGCGGGGTAGCCCTCCGCGCCGGAGATCGGCTCGAGCTGCGCGAGGACTCCCGTCACGGCCGCCCCCCGGGGCGCTCCGGGACCCGTTTCCCCCGATTCGAGCCCTTGGTCGGGGCGGGGAAAGAACGCGCCATCCGGCGGAGGATACGATGCTCGCAGCGGCCGCCCCCTCCAGGGCGACGATCCCCGGCCAAGAGGAGCGCATGGAACGCAAGCACCTTCACACCTTCAAGCTGGTCATCGACGGACTCGCCGAGCCCCGTGAGTTCCTCATGCCCTTCGAGAGCGACGACGTGATCCTGGCCATCGACGCGTGCTCTCGCTACATCGCCCGCCAGGAGGACAACTTCCTCCCCCTCGGACCGGACGAGGCGGTGAGGTCAAACCGGGTCCTCCTCGTGAAGCACCTGCAGGTGGTGCCGTTCGAGGAGTGAGTCCGGTACACTCCGCCTCCCGCCGCCCGGAGGCGGCGCCACCAGGACGGGCCCGTAGCTCAGGTGGATAGAGCAACGGTTTCCTAAACCGTGTGTCGGGAGTTCGAGTCTCCCCGGGCCCACCACTCCTCCACGCAATGCGAACCCGCTTCAGAGAACCGCTCCCCTGGCCGTCCGTGCCCCGTCTCCGGCCGGGCGGGGAGCCCGCGTACACTCGAGGCGTCCCGATGCCCTCCCAGCGCCCCCACCTCGCCGTCTTTCGCCTCGTCGAGGTCGCCGAGGTGGAGACTCTCGTCGACGGCGAGCCGGCCGACATCCGCATCGAGGTCTTCGAGGACGCGGCGAACGCCGGGCAGTATCGCTGCCGGACCTGGAGGCTCCTCGAATACGGCCTCCACCCGCCCGACGGCCGCGACGACGACGACGGCCTCGCGACGGATTGGGAGACGGTGTTCGTCCCCTGGTGGGTACCGGGCGGGTTCGTCACCGAAGACCCCTTCTTCGCGTCCTCCAAGGAAGCCGCGCTCGAGGCGGTCCTGGACGACCTGCGGGTCTATCTCGCCGTGACGAGGCACGCCGAGGACGAGGGCGAGCCCCCGACCGGCACGCCTCCTGCCGCCTCCGCCTGAATCAGCCGGGCTCCTCGTCGTTCTTCACGAGCCTGAGGCCGCGCTTGGCGGGGTCCGTGCCCCGGCCGGAGGAGCTGACCGGTCTCAGGATGCGCCTTCCGCCGGTCGGCTCGCCGAGCTGGTTCACGCCGGTCTCGTCCTTGATCGCCTGGATCGGCCGGCCCCGCAGCTCCGACCAGAACCACTCCCCCTTCCTCGGCGGCCGCTCCTCGCCGGTCCACTCGAAGCCGGGCGGAGGGGGACCGAAGTCCTCCTCCTTCTTTCCCAGCCGGAGGTGGAAGACGAATGGCCCCTCCGGCTCGAGCGTGCCGAAGACGAGGAGCTCCTCGCCGCGCCGGCAGACGGTAGCCTCGATCCTCTCGAACCCGTCGGGGAGCTCCGGGCCACCGTCCTCGTGCTCGGTCATGAGCGTCTCCTCGGACGGATGATCGCCCGGAACCGGCCTCAGCGCTCCGGGTGCGCCGTCGGCCGGCCCAGGAGGAAGCCCTGGCCGAGCGAAACGCCGAGGTCCTTCAAGGCGGCCAGCTCGTCCTCGGTCTCGATCCCTTCCGCGAGCGTCACGGCGCCGATCCGGCCGGCGAGCCTCACGAGCATCTCGACGATCTCGTGCTTGATCCCGTCCCGGTGAAGCCCCTTCACGAGGGACTCGGAGATCTTCAGGTAGTCGGGCCTCAGCTCGGAGAGGACGTGGAGGGAGGCGTGACCGGACCCCGCGTCGTCGAGGGCGATCCGGAAGCCGGACCGCCGCAGGGCGGCGAGGCCCTTTCGGAACCCGTCGAAGTCCGGGATGACCCCCCGCTCCGTGATCTCGAGGACGACGGACGTTCCGAGCGGGACGAGGGGGTTCAGGACCTCGAGGCCGCCCCGCGCGAGGTCGGCGACGACGTTCGTCTCGACGTTCACGAAGAGGAGCCCCTTCTCCCGGGCGGTGAACCGGCTCGCCGACAGGGAGCAGCAGAGCGATTCGAGCGGCAGGACCTGGCCGTGGCGGGCGGCGTACTCGAAAAGGACCTCCGGGCTCTCGAAACCGGTCCCGGCGGGCCCTCGCGAGAGGGCCTCCCAGGCCACGACCCGGCCCGTCGAGAGGTCGAGGATCGGCTGGTAGACGGTCTCGATGCTCTTCCTGCGGAGGATCGACGCGAAGGCCTCGCGCTGGGCCGCGACCCGCTTCTCCTCCTGCGAGGACGCCGCCGCCGCCGCCTCGGCGAGGGCCCGGTAGACGAGGCGCTCCACCCTGACCTGCGGGTTGTGTCGCAGCCGGGCGCCGGCCACCGAGACTTCGAGCCGCCTGTGGACGCTTCCGAAGAACCGGTCCCCGAGCGTCGCCTCCAGGGTCTCCTGCAGCTGACGGGCCTTCCTCCGGAGCCGAGCGGAGGCCTCGTCCTCGCTCTCGCCCGGCGGAAGCGCGACGAACGCCACGAGTCCCGATCCGCCGGGTCGCGAGACGGCGAGGAGGTCGCCCGTGGCGAAGAGGGTCCCGACGAGGCGCCGGAGCCCTTTCGCGGCCTCCCGGACGATCTCGTCGAGGACCTCCCAGCCGTAGTGGTCCTCGAGCGACGCCGCCGCCTCGACGTCGATCAGGAAGACGCCGAGGTCCTGGTCGACGAGGAGCTTCTCCCGCAGGGCGTCCACGACGACGGCGACCGTGGGGAGCCCCGTGAGAGGGTCGAACACGAGCCCGCGCGCCCGCCGCTCCGACACCTCGGCGCCCCGCCTCTCGGGCCGCGCGCCCTCGCGCCCGGCGAGCGCCGCCTCGACGGCCTCGAGAAGGCGCGCCTTCGTGAAGGGCTTCGTCACGAAGTCGTCGGCGCCCGCCTGCCTTCCCGCCACGAAGTCCCGGATCTCCGACTTGACGGTCAGCATGACGACCGGGGTCGCCGCCGTCTCGGAGAGGCTCCGGAGCGTCGCGCAGACCTCCCACCCCGAGAGGCGCGGCATCATGACGTCGAGGAGGACGAGGTCGGGCCGGTCCGCGACCGCCCGCTCGATCCCTTCGCTTCCGTCGACGGCGACCAGCACCTCGTAGCCGGCCGAGTTCAGGATCGTCCTGACGAACGCCCGGACGCCGTCGTCGTCGTCCACGACGAGTATCTTCTTCATCGACATGTCGGAGACGTGAATTCTACCGTTCGCGGCGGAACTCCGCGTCGTACGCCCCCCGGCATTCCTCGGCCGTCGCGTTTCCCGCCTCGACCCGCTGCACGCGCGCGAACCGCGGGCCGTCCCAGAGAGCCGCTTCCAGCCGGTCGAGGGCGTGGGCCGGCCCCTCCGCCACGACGAGGACCCGGCCGTCGGGGAGGTTCGAGGCGCCTCCGTTGAGGCCGAGGCCGCGGGCCGTCCGGGCCGCGAAGGCACGGTAGCCGACGCCCTGGACCCGTCCCGAGACGAGCCAGCGCCGGGCCTCGGTGTCGAATCCCCCGCTCACCGCCGCCCCTCCGCCCGGGCCTTCTCCCACCCGAACTTCCCCACGAGCGGAACGTAGGCGACGTCCCCCGCGTCCTCGGTCCTCGTCCTCCCGCTCGGGAGCTTCTTCACGACGAGGAGACGCTGGCGGTTCGCGGGGCCCACCGGGACGACGAGGCGCCCCGTGGCCGAGAGCTGGGAGACGAGCGGCGAGGGGACGTCCGGCGCGGCCGCCGCGACGACGATCGCATCGTAGGGGGCGTGCTCCCTCCAGCCGTAGGTTCCGTCGAACACCTTGACGGAGACGTTCCTCACGCCGAGGAGCGCGAGCAGCCGTCGCGCCTCCTCGGCGAGCTCGGGGATCCGCTCGAGGGAGAAGACCTGCCCGGCGAGGAGGGAAAGGACGGCCGCTTCGTAGCCCGAACCGGTCCCGATCTCGAGGACGCGCGCCCCCGGCCGGATCGCGGCCAGCTCGGCGGCCCGGCCGACGTTCGCCGCCTGGGTGATCGTCTGCCCGGCGCCGATCGGCAGGGCGTGGTCCCCGTACGCCTCGGCGGCGAGCGCCTTCGGGACGAACAGGTGCCTCGGCACCGTCGCGAGCGCCTCGACGACCCTCGGGTCGGCGACGAGCCCGGCCGCGACGATCCTTCCGACCATGGCACGCCGCGCCTCGGCGCCGGCCCTGGCGGCGCGGGCGACTTCGGAGTCCTCCGGCTTCACGCCGGGATCTTAGCTTCCGGCCGTGCCGTTCGTGCGGCTCCCGCGGAGCCTTTCGGCGAGGTCCTCGAGGGCGCGGTAGGCGGTCAGGTCCAGGTGGAGGGGGGTCACGGAGACGAAGCCGCCGGCGACGGTCGTCAGGTCGCTCCCGTCCTCGTGCGTGTCGATGTGGGCGCCGCCGATCCAGAAGTAGGGCCGGCCTCGCGGGTCGATCTTCTCGACGACGCTCTCGCCGTAGCGGCGGCGCCCCATCCGCGTCGCGCGGATCCCCGCGGGCTTCCCCGAGGGGATGTTCACGTTCCAGAGGATTTCCTCCCCCATCGGCCGCGAGAGGGCGAGGCGGATGACCTCCTCGGCCATCGACTCGGCGTGCGTGAAGTCGGGCGGGGTGTCGGCCTGGTCCCTTCGGTAGTCGAGGGAGAACGCGATCGACGGGATTCCCTGGAGCGTCCCCTCGAACGCGGCCGCGACCGTCCCGGAGTAGGTCACGTCGTCGCCGAGGTTCGGGCCCTGGTTGATGCCAGAGAAGACGAAATCGGGCCTCACGTCCCTGAGGATGCTGCAGATGGCGAGGTTGACGCAGTCCGTCGGGGTCCCGTCGACGACCCACGACCGTGGCGAGGTCTTCACCACGCGGAGGGGCCGGTGGAGGGTAAGGGCGTGGGACGTCGCGCTCTGCTCCCGGTCGGGGGCGACGACGTACGTCTCGAAGCCGGCGGCCTTCGCCGCGCGCTCGAGGGCCTCGATGCCGGCGCTGTGGATCCCGTCGTCGTTCGAGACGAGGGCGCGCATCACGCGCCGCCCCGGTAGATGACCCGGTTCCTCTCGGTCTCGTGCAGGACGAGCTCGACGAGCCTCGCCGGCGCGACGTGGGGGGCGATCTCCTCCCAGAACTTCACCGCCAGGTTCTCCGCCGTCGGGATGACCCCCGCGAGGTACTCGACGTCGGAATTCAGGTTCCGGCAGTCGCACTTCCTCACGATCCGTTCGGAGACGATCCGCTTCAGGTCGGAGAAGTCGATGACCCACCCCTTCTCGGGATCCACCGGGCCTTCCACGGTCACCTCGATCCCGTAGGTGTGCCCGTGACCGTGGGGGTTGTTGCACTTCCCGAAGACCGTCCGGTTCCACTCGTCGTCGCGCGAGGGATTGTGGAGGCGGTGGGCGGCGCTGAAGGTGGCGCAGGAGGTGATGCGGGTGAGGGGTTGGACCACTTCTGTCTGTGTGAAGGGATCGGCTCCGGCCCCGGAAGGGGCGAG
>CALMDF010000378.1 GCA_937864895.1 uncultured Holophagales bacterium
CAACTGGCTGGCAATCAGGCTCCATACCAGCTCGTCGCGCTCATGGACTCGCTGCCCGGCCGCAACCAGCGATTCGGCACGAGCGGACTGCAGGTAGTAGACCCGCCAGACCTGCCCGTCCACCGGCAGCTCCACGAAGCCCGAGGCGTTCGGTCGGCGAGGCAGTTGCGCGCCCTCGCGGTCGACGAAGACGGCCCACGCCACGTCTCCCGAGAGCCCCTCCTTCACGCCCCACGAGGTGAACGAGGCCTCGGAGAGCTTGTTGAGCCCGCCGTCCTGAGTTCCGACCCAGAGGGTCCCCTCACGGTCTTCCAGAACGGCCAGGACGTTTCCGTTCGAGAGCCCCTCGGCGGACCCGAAGCGATCGATCCGGCCGTCGACGAGGCGGGCGAGCCCGGCCGAGGTGCCGATCCAGACCGTTCCACGCCGGTCGCGCAGGGCGCAGCTCACGACCTCCGAGGGGAGCCCCTCCGCCGTCCCGACGGCCTGGACCCGCCCGTCCCTGAGGATCCGGAGGCCGTGGGCCGTTCCGGCGAGGACCGTCCCGTCCGGGGCCGAGTGGAGGAAGAGCACCGGCTCTCGCACGCCGGCTCTCGCGAACAGCTTCCCCGTTCGACGGAAGAGACCCTCCGCCGTTCCGGCCCAGAGGGTCCCCCCCGGATCGACGGCCAGGGCCCGGACCGGTCCTGTGGGCAGCCCGGTGGAGGCGCCCCAGGTCGCGAACGACCTCTCGTCGCGGCTCTGGAGACCGGCTTCCGTTCCTATCCAGAGGGTCCCGTCCTGATCCTCGGCGAGGGCCCGGACGATGGCGCTCGCCAGGCCGTCGGTCGGGCCGAAGGTCCGGAAACGCCCCTCCTGCAGGACCGTGAGGCCGCCCCCCTCCGTTCCGAGCCAGAGGCGTCCCTGGCGATCCTCGAGGAGCGAGAGGACCCTGTTGTGGCGGAGTTCCGGGGTGGAGGCCTTGTCGAAGACCGCGAAACGCGTCCCGTCGAAGCGAGCGAGGCCCTCCTGGGTACCGATCCACAGGTAACCGTCCCGCGTCTGCGCGAGCGCCTCGGCAGAGCTCTGGGGAAGCCCCTCCCGGGTCCGCCACACCTCGTGGCGGTACTGGGTGATCGCCTTGGCGGGGTCGAGAGCTGCCGCCCGGGATGACGGGAGGACGGCCAGGAAAAGGCCAAGGGCGAGAGTGCGCGGGCCAGGCGCCATGGCGCGGACCATACAGGACAAGTCCGGCCGCGGCCCGGGCCACGGTCCCCACGTGTGGCGTTTCGCCTCGCACCCCCCCTGAAACGAACCTTCCCGCCGACCCTCCGTATCGCCTTATCGACCTTCGCCGGATTTCCCGCCCGAAGGAACACGTGCCCGTCCACGGGCTCGACAACCTCGGAGTGCGCGCCATGAGCAAGAAGTGGATCCTCGTCTCGGCCCTCGGAGTCACGCTCGTCGGAGCCGGCGTCGTCTTCGCCTCCCGCGGGGGCAAGGAGAAGCCGGGCGCCGCGGCCGACAACCTGCCTTTCCGGCTCGGAACCGTGACCGCCGAGGACCTGCAGGTGAGCGTGCGGGAGGTCGGTGTCGTCGACCCGGTCACGAAGGTCGAGGTGAAGTCGGTGGTGTCGGGTCGCGTCGTGAAGCTGAACGTGCGCGACGGCGCCGTCGTGAAGGCGGGCGACGTCCTCGCCGAGGTCGAGCCCGACGTCACGCAGGCCCAGTCCCTCTCGGAGGTCTCCGCGGGGCTGACCCAGGCCGAGCTCGGCCTCAAGGACGCCGAACGGCAGCTCCGCGCGCAGCAGGCGCTCTGGGACGCCGGGCTCGTGGGACACGAGACCCTGAAGGACTTCGTGGCCCGGAGGGACGTCGCCGCCGAGTCGCTCCGGGCGGCGAAAGCCCGCTACCGCATCGTCGAGGACCACGGCATCCCGATCTCCTCGGCCGGCGCCTCCCAGGTGGCCCGGGTCGCGAGCCCGATGTCGGGCGTCGTCATCAGGAAGGGCGTCGAGCTCGGTGAGACCGTGACCTCCGGCGTCTCCTCGTTCAACGCGGGGACCGTCCTCTTCACCGTGGCCGACCTCAAGTCGCTCATCGTGAAGGTGAACCTGAACGAGGTGGACATCGCGAAGGTCTCCGTGGGGCAGCCGGTCCGGATCACCCTCGACGCCTACCCCCAGACGGTCTTCGGCGGGAAGGTCCGCTTCGTCGCCCCCGCGGCGACGCTCGTCGAGAAGATCAAGGTCTTCGAGAGCGAGATCGCCCTCGACGAGCTGGGAGACGCGTTCCGGACCGGCATGAGCGCGAACGTCGAGATCCTGGGCGACAAGCGCGCCAAGGCCCTCTCCCTCCCGCTCGAGGCTCTCCAGAAAAGAGAGGGCGCGACGGTGGCCTACGTCCTGAAGAAGGACCTCGACGTCAAGGCGATCGAGAAGGCGAAGGCCGGCCTCGCGGGCCGCGCGAAGTTCGTCTGGCTCTCCGAGAACTGGAAGGACTACTTCAACCCGGTCCCGGTCAGGGCGGGGATCGCGACGCTCGAGCGGGTGGAGGTCCTCGCCGGCCTCTCGCCCGGCGACAAGGTCTGCCTCGAAGACCCGACCCGCAAGAAGGTCGAGAAGGACGAGGACAACTGAGCCATGAACGCCGTCATCGAGACGAGAGGCCTGACGAAGGTCTTCGGGCTGAACGGGAACGCCGTCCACGCCCTCCGGGGGATCGACGTCGAGGTGGCGCGGGGCGAGTTCGTCGCGCTCGTCGGCCCGTCGGGCTCCGGGAAGTCGACCCTGATGGCCATCCTCGGCTGCCTCGACTCCCCCACCGCCGGGAGCTACTCCCTCGACGGGCAGCCCGTCGAGGGGCTCACGGGGAGCGCCCTGGCCCGCATCCGCAACGAGAAGGTCGGCTTCGTCTTCCAGACCTACAACCTCCTCCCGAAGGCCTCCGTCGTCCGGAACGTCGAGCTCCCGATGCTCTACGCCGGCGTCGGCGGGCGCGAGCGGCGGGAGCGAGCGCTCGAGCTCCTCGAGAAGGTCGGGATCCCCGAGAAGGCGAACCGCCTCCCCTCCGAGCTCTCCGGCGGCCAGCGGCAGAGGGTCGCCATCGCGCGCGCCCTCGCGAACCGCCCCGCCCTCCTCCTCGCCGACGAGCCGACGGGCGCTCTCGACTCGAGGACGGGGGCCGAGGTCCTCGGCCTCTTCCAGGCGCTCCACCGGCAGGGGCACACGGTCGTCCTCGTGACCCACGACCCGTCCATCGCGGCCCTCGCGGGCCGGCGGGTCGAGCTCTACGACGGCCTCGTCCGCCTCCCCGAGGCGAAGGCGGCGTGACGTGCGGTTCTCCGGCGCCTTCCGCCAGCGGGTCGCCGAGGCCTGGATCGAGATCCGGGAGAACCTCGGCCGCTCGGCCCTCCAGGGGCTCGGCATCATGGTCGGCGTCGCGTCGGTCCTCGGCGGCTTCGCGATCTCCGACTCGAGCCAGCGCCGCTCCGACGAGAGGTGGCGCAAGCTCGGCGGCATCGAGCGGCTGAACGTCCAGCCCGCCGCCGCGATGCGCGAGGGGAGCGTCTCGGCCCTTTCGCGCGCGAACCTCGGCCTGCGCAACGACGACGCCGTGGACGGCGAGGAGATGAACCCGAAGGCCGTCCACGCGACGAGCGTCCAGCGCTTCGCCCGCGCCCGCCTCCGGTCCCCCCACGCCGACCAGGAACGGCAGATCAGCGGCATCGGGGGCGACTTCCTCCCGCTCAACGGGTACGACGTGGAGAGGGGGCGCGCCTTCTCCATGACGGCGCTCGCGAGCGGCGCCCCCGTCTGCCTCCTCGGTGCCGAGGCGGCCTCCGTCTTCTTTCCCTCGGGCGACGCCGTCGGGCAGACGGTGCGCCTGGGAGACTTCCCGGTCGTCGTCGTCGGCGTCCTCAGGGAGCTCGTCTTCCGGTGGAGGGACGGCGAGCCGAACGCCATGGCGTGGCGCAACCGGATCGTCGCGGTCCCGTCGGCCCTCGTGGCGGCGCGAATGCAGGGGGACCGCTACGAGCGCGTCGACCGGATGACGTTCAAGATCCCCGAGCTGAACCTCATGGAGGGCTTCGCGCGCGACCTCACCTCGCTCCTCAAGGCGAACCACCGCCAGCAGGACGACGTGAGGATCGACGACATCGCGGCCCGGATCCGCAAGCGCCAGAGCCAGGGTCAGGTCTACAACATGATCTTCATGCTCGCCGGGATCCTCTCGCTCATCGGCGGCGGCATGGTGAACGTGAACATCCAGCTCGCGAGCCTCAGCGAGCGCGTCCGGGAGGTCGGCGTCCGCATGGCCATCGGCGCCTCGGGCGGCGAAGTCTTCAAGAGCTTCATGACCGAGGCGCTCCTCCTGACCTCGCTCGGGAGCGCCGTCGGCCTCGTCGCCGGCGTCGCGTTCGCGAAGTGGATCTGCCTCTTCCTCGACATCCCCCTCTTCCTTTCCCCGAAGAGCTTCTTCGCGGCCTTCTTCGTCGCGTCCGCCTTCGGCTTCGTCTTCGCCCTCTTCCCGGCCTGGAAGGCCTCCCGCCTCTCTCCCATGGAGGCCCTCCGGTATGAATAGCCGCAGCCACGCCGCAGAGCTCCCTCTCGCCGCCGCCCCCGGGGTCCGCGACCGCCGCGACTCCCTCCCTGCCCGCCTCGCCCTCGTGGCCGAGGTCGTGCGGAGCGGCTTCCTCGAGCTCTGGGCGCACAAGCTCCGCTCGATCCTGACCCTGACGCTCCTCATGCTCGGCGTCTTCACTCTCGTCGTCCTGACGTCCGTCATCGACGGGGTCATCGACAAGGTCCAGACGGGCTTCGCGGGCCTCGCCTGGGACGGCACGGCCATCCTGCAGCCCCGAGACCCGAAGACGACGGAGGACCAGAAGCGTTTCGCGATGTCGCCCGGGCTCCGGTTCGACGACCTCCCGCGCCTCACGACGCCTCATCCCGGGGTGACGGCCTTCCTCCCCCGCGCCACGAAGCGGACCACGATCCGGGTGGCGGGGGGAACCGAGCGGGTCTTCGTCACCGGGGTGACCCCCGACTACGCCGTCTTCATGAACCGACCCGTCGCGCTCGGACGCGGCCTCACCGCCGACGACGCCCGCAGGCGGAGCACGGTGGCCGTCGTCGGCGCGACGCTCGCGTCGAAGCTCTTCGGCGGCGCCGACCCCGTCGGCCGGGACGTCGTCATCGACGGGGTCCCCTGGCGGATCGTCGGCGTGACGGCTCCCCTCATGATCTTCAGCGAGGAGCTCTACTACGACGCGAACGGCCTGATGGTGCCTCTCGAGACCTACGTCCTCCGGCTGGACGCCGACCGGAAGCTGACGCACCTCGCCGTGAAGCTCCGCGCGAAGCGGGACCTCGAGGAGGTCTCCTCGATGCTCCTCTCGCGGTCCCGCCAGGCGCACCACGGGATCGAGGACACCGAGATCAAGGACCTCGACGCAGAGGCCGCCAAGGGCTACTCCCAGTTCATGGAGGAGATGCGGTCCTGGCGCGTCATCCTCTCCGCGCTCGCCGGGACCGTCCTCCTCGTGGGGGGCGTCGGCGTCCTCTCCGTGATGCTCATCTCCTACTCCTCGCGGCGCTACGAGATCGGCCTCCGGAAGGCGATGGGGGCCTCGGACACGGAGATCCTCTTCCAGTTCCTCCTCGAGGCGCTCGTCCTCGCCTCGATCGGCGCGCTCCTCGGCACCGTGGGCGGGGCCTTCCTCTGCCAGAAGCTCTCCCACTTCTTCCCGTGGGGCCTCGTCGTGAACCCGCTCGGCCTCGTGGCGGCCTGGGGAGTCGCCCTCGGGCTCGCCCTCGTGTTCGGGCTCTACCCCGCCCTCAGGGCCGCGAAGCTCTCGCCGATGGCGGCGATGCGGTGACCCCCCGACAGCATCGGCCGCCCGTCCCCGCCGTCGGACAGGCCAAAGGGCCCCTCTGGCACCCGCCGGTCAGGCCGGCTCCGCTCCCGGGCCGGCCGGAGCGGCAGCCGCTCCGCGGGCCACGAGCGCTTCCCCGAGCTCGCGGTCGCCGTGGGCGATGTGGCTCACGAGCCACTCCTTGAGCGACTGAAGGGTCAGCATCAGGCTCGCGCCGGTGGCGTGCGCCCGGATGCTGGCCAGGTCGGCGAGGAGCTTTCGGTGCTCCTGCCCATGAGCGAGCGCGCCCGGGTACCCGAACTTCTCCATCAGCCGCTCCTCGGTCTCGAAGTGGTGACGGGTGAAATCGACGACCTCGCCGAGCAGCACGGCGACGCGGTCCCGGTCCTGCCCGCTCTTGACGGCCTCGGCGACGCGGTTGAGGAGCTCCGCCAGGCGGGCGTGCTGCCGGTCGATGACGGGCACGCCGACATTCATATCGGCGCCCAGGTCGAGGAAGTCCTTCTTCGGGGACTCTCCCGTCGAGAGGTCCGGACGGTGGCACGTGAAGCGGTTCTTTCCGTTCGCCTTGCTTTCGTACATGGCGGCGTCGGCCCGGCCGAGAAGCGCCTCGATGTCGTCCCCGTCCTCGACGCTCACGCAGATGCCGATGCTGGCGCCCACCCGGCACTCGCGGGCGCCGAGGAGAAACGGTGCGTCCAGGGCGGCGAGCATCTTCCCCGCCACCGCGGCGGCCGAATCCCTGTCGCCGAGGCCGCTCAGGAGGACCACGAACTCGTCGCCCCCGATCCGCGCTACCGTGTCCGTCTCGCGGACGCATCCCTGGAGGCGTTGCCCGACCGCACGCAGGAGCGCGTCGCCGGTCTCGTGGCCGTGGACGTCGTTCACCGCCTTGAAGCCGTCCAGGTCGAGCATGAGGAGGGCGAACGGCTCCCGGCCCCGCCTCCCGTGGGCGAGGGCCTGGCCCAGCCGGTCGTAGAGGAGAGCGCGGTTCGGGAGGTCGGTCAGCGGGTCGTAGAACGCGAGGTACTTCAGCTGCCGCTGCGCCCGGACCCGCTCGGTGACGTCCAGCGCCATTCCCACGATCGCGGGATGCCCGTCGTGGTCGATCTTTTTTCCGCTCATCTCGACGTCGATGAGGGCGCCGTCCTTCCGGATCGCGCGAAAACCGGTCGCGCGGTCCTCGTCGCGTCCCTCGAGCCGGCTCCGGACCATTTCCCGGATCGACTCGCGGTCGGCCTCGGCGGCGACGTCCGAAAGGCCCATGCCGGCCGTCATCTCCTTCGCCCCGTGCCCGAAGATCTCCGAGAAGCGCGCGTTGACCCAGGCGAACCTGTCATCCTGGAGGATGCAGATCCCGACGGTGGACTGCTCGAGGAGGCCGCGGAGCTTCTCCTCCGCGGCCCGGCGCTCGCACACCTCGCGGCGCAGGCGGCGATTGAGGCGCAAGAAGTACGCAGCGACGAATCCGCCGGCCACGGCCAGGCCGAACAGTCCCACGAGAGACGGGCCGAGCCAGCCCCGATCGGTCCCCGGGACGGGACCGGAGGGCCCCGAAGCGGCGGGGAGGCCTGTCAGGGCGATGCCGAGGGCCAGGAGACCGACTCCCCATCTCCCACCCACGCTCCCTCTGGCACGGCCTGTACTCACCTTCGCCTCGATTCCCGAACACTATCCCGGGGGAGGGGCCGGCGGAGCGAGGTTCCGGCGACCCCGGGGCACGCCCCCCGGGGTCGGGGACGTCAGCGGACGATCCCGAGGTCCTTGAGGAGAGCTTCGCCGAGCTTGCCTGCGTCGATCGGCTCGGCGGGTTTCGTGGCGGCCTCCTGCGCCTTCGCGACCGCCTCCTCCTCCTGCTTCACCTTCGCCTGGAAGTCCTTCATCTCCGCGGAGGCCTGCGCGCGCCGGGCGAGCTCCTCCTGCTCGGCGAGCCGGAGCTTCTCACGGTTCTCGCGGATGCTGGCGAGCTGCTCCTTCACGTCCGGCCGTCGGGCCGCCGCCTTGTTGGCGGAGACGTGCGCCTCGAGCTTGTCGAGCTCGGCGAAGAGGGGGCCGAGGTTCCAGAGTCCCTCCTCCGGCCTGGCCGGCTCCTCGGGGGGCTTGACGGAGAAGGTCCAGGTGAAGTCGCAGGAAGGGCAGCATACGTAGCTCCACTGGCGGCTCAGGCAGTCGGCGCCGACACAGCCGAGTAGGGTCGCCGGGGAGAGGGGCACCTTCGCGGTGCACTTCGGGCAGCTCACTTTCGACGGGACCTCGAGCGCGCAGCCCCCGCACTTGCGCTCCTCGGGCGCCGGTGCGGCGATGCCGATGATCATGTTTCCCACGATCTCGGAGTTCGCGTACTTCGGCTGCCACAGCTCGAGAAGCTCCCCGTAGGGAATCCGGTGATCGGGCCCGAAGTAGGGGTCGTGGACGATGACGTGCCCGGCGTCCATTCCGGTGAGGACGGTGTAGTGCCCCGCCGGGCCGTCGGCCCTGAGCCGATGGTTCAGGATGGCGCGAATGCCGCGCTGCTGGCAGGTGAGGATCGTCTGCAGGGGGTGGGTCGCCTGGATCGCCACGGCCGCATAGCCTCTCTCGAGGGCGTCCTTCACCATCAGGTGGGTGACACAGGCCGGGTGGCCGAGCCGGTTCGGCTTCGAGATACGGGGCATGATCTCGGCCTGCGTCACGTCGGTGCCCCGTCGGGCCCCGCGCCGCCGGTCCACGCCGTCGAGGGGTCCTGCCTGCCGGTTCCGTCGGTCCTTGCGTCCCCCGGCGGCCAAAGGCTCGCCCGCCGGGGCCGGCGGGCGAGGGAGAGACCGATAGACCATGGCGAGGGCCGCCGCCCCGCACGTCCGGTTGCTCTCGCGATCGGTCTGCCCCTCGTACGGGATGGCCTGGCCGTGGTGTCGGGTCATGGGCGAGTCTCCTGGTCTTCTTCCGGTGTCGGCCGGGGCGACGCGGCGGTCATGCGAGGACGTTGAAGCAGCCGAAGACGATGACCCCGCCGTGGACGGTCGCGTCGCCCATCCGGGCGATCGGGAGGCCGCCCACGAGGACCATCGGGTTGCAGCCGACGATCATGTCGGGGACCGTCCCGACGCAGGTGACGACGTCGGTGGCCCGGGCCGCGGGAAGGCCCCCGATGAGGACGTTCGGACAGCCGGGCGCGGTGATCGGGCCGCCGACGTGCGGGGTTGCGGTCACCGGGTCGATCATCGGGCAGGTGTGGAGGTCGGTGAGGCGGGCGGCAGGCTGAGGCATCGGGCCCTCCCTCAGAATCCCCAGGTTTTGCCGGCGGCCTTCGGCTTCACGTCGGGCCAGGTGACCCTGCCCTCGGCGACGCCCGTGCCGAGCTCGACGAAAAGGCGCTGGGTCTCCTCGATCCCGGCCCCGGCCCCTTTGACGGAGGCGAGAAGGACGGCTCCCGCGACCCCCTTGGCCGGGAGGTAGGGCCCGGGGACGACAGGGGGCACCTTCGGCATCGGGGGCGCGAGGGTCCCGCCCGTGAAAGTGACCGCCGTCGCGAGGCCCCCTGCGGGGGTCTCTATTCCCGCGGCCTCCGCTGGCGCCCTGGCCGCGTTCCGGTTCGCGTCGGACGGGTCGAGGACCCAGGAGACGGCAGCCTTGAGGGCCGAGGCCTCGGCCGCCGGCAGCGCCGCGTCGCCCGAGGCGTGCTTGACGCAGAGCGAGCCCCACCAGACCGCTTCGCGGTGGGGCAGGGCGTGGGCGAGGAACCGGATCGCGGTCCGGAACTGCTTCTGCTCGACGAGCTCGTCGAGGAGCTCCCTCGGGGAGGTCTTCGGACTGAGGAGGGGCTTCGCCTCGGGGTCGAGGTCGAAGTGCTCGCAGACCTGTGCGGCGGTCGTGGCGCGCACTTTCCGGAGCGGCGGTGCGGCGGGCATGGCGGTTCCTTCCTTTCCGGCCCGTCAACCGATCATCGTGAGGGCGCCGCCGACCTTCGTGATGGCGGTCGACTGGACCGTCGTCATCATTCCCTTGACCTCGGTCAGGAGCTGGCCCGACAGGCGGACCGTCAGACCCTCGATCGTCACGCCTTCCGGCCCGATCCTGATCTTGGCAACCCCTCCGGCAACCGAGAGCGTGATTCCCGTGAGGCTCTCGATCGTGACCGGCATCGACCCGGCGTTGATCTTGATCCCGGCGGGGGTCATCTCGATCTTCTGGTCGACGGGGAGCATGCCCCGCTCGAGCGTGATGCTCTCGAGGTTTCCCGTGACGACCTCGACTCCTTTCGTCGAGCTCGAGCTGCCCGGGGGCCCCACGGGCGGAGCCGGGCCGGCGACCA
>CALMDF010000379.1 GCA_937864895.1 uncultured Holophagales bacterium
TGCGGGTCTTCAAGGACGGGGCTCCTTTCCTTCCGGGTCGAGGCCCTGGGCGGCGTAGAGGTCGAGGACGGCGGCGCCGAGGGTGTAGAGCTCGCGCGTCCGCGCCACGTCGGCCTCGAAGAGGCTCTGGTTCGCGTCGGCGGCGGAGAGGGCGTTCGCGAGCCCTTCGCGGTAGAGGGTGCTCGTCTCGGAGGCGTTCTTCCGGGCCGCCTCGAGCGCGACGCCGGCCTGCGAGACGGCGGCGCGGGCGTTCGCGAGGTTGGCGAGGGCGGTCTTCACGTCGAGCTCGACGGAGCGCTCGAGGAGCTGCGCCTCCAGGGAGGAGGCCCGCGCGAGCGCCTTCCTCTCGCGCGTGTCGGCGATCGAGATCGTCGAGTCGAAGAGCGACCAGGAGAGGTCGATGCCGTAGGTCCAGGTCGTGTTCCGGCCGCTGAGGCCGGCCTCGTTCGTCCACCGGCCGTCGGCCCGGCCGACGAGGCTCGGGAAGAAGCGGCTCATCGGCTCCTTCGCGAAGTAGAGGAACGCCTCCGCCCGCTTCTTCTGCGCGGCGACGTCGAGCCGGACCTGGCGGGCCCGCTCCACGAGGTCGCCGTCGCCCGTCCCGAGCTCGGGAGGGGGAGAGAGGAGCCGGAGAGGCACGTCGAGGCGCGCCGGGACCGGGGCAACGAGGAGGTTCGCGAGCGCGAGCCGGGAGGTCTGCTCCTCGTTGTGGGCGCGCGTCGCCTCGCGTTCGGCGCTCGCGACCTCGAGCTCGGCGCGCGTGACGTCGTTCGAGCCCGAGATCTGCGCCTCGAAGCGCGCGCGCGCGTCGGCGAGCGTCCGGCGGGCGAGCTCCACGCGCCGGTCGGCGGCGGCGGCGACCTGCTCGTAGCCGAGCGTCATCAGGAAGGCGGCCGACGCCTCGAAGGCGACGATCCGGCGCTGCTCGGCGGCTTCGTACCGCGCGGCGTCCCGCTCGCTCCGCGTCTGCTTCAGGACGGGGAAGGCACGGGCGTCGAACAGGACCTGCTTCGCGGTGAAGGTCGAGTTGAAGGCGTCGTACTTCGAGAGGACGACCTCTTCGCCGCCGACGGTCGTCGTTCTCTCGTAGGGCCTGTGGGTCCAGGCTCCCGAGACCTCGACGTCGGGGAAGAAGACGGCCCGGGCTTTCGTGACGCGCGCCTCGGCCGCCTCGAGCCTCTCGCCGGAGGCGAGGGCCCGTTCGTTGCGTGACACGGCCAGCCGGATGGCCTCTTCGATCGTGAGGGGCGTGTCCTCGGCGCGGGCGGCGGGTGAGCCGAGAATGGGGAGGAGGAAGGGCACCAGGAGGAGGCGTGCCCCGAGGCGGGGGAACAACATACCTGGGGGGATCTTACCGGACGGTCTCCGCGCGCCGGGGCGGTAGAATCCGGCCGGTTCGAAAAAGAGCCGAAACAGCAAGTGCGCATCCGAATCTCAGGAGGAAACCCATGATCAGCAAGTCCGCGGGCAGCGCGCGCGGAGCGAAGTTCGTCTACTCGTTCGGCGGAGGCTCCGCCGAGGGCGACGGAAGCCAGAAGAACCTCCTCGGCGGCAAGGGCGCCAACCTCGCCGAGATGGCCCGCATCGGGCTGCCCGTTCCCCCGGGCTTCACGATGTCGACCGAGGTCTGCACCCACTTCTACGCGAACGGCCGGACGTACCCGAAGGGCCTCGAGAAGGAGGTCGCGCAGCACCTCAGGGGCGTCGAGCAGAAGCTCGGCAAGAAGTTCGGCGACCCGAAGAACCCCCTCCTCGTCTCCGTCCGCTCGGGGGCCCGCGCCTCGATGCCGGGCATGATGGACACGATCCTCAACCTCGGCCTGAACGACGTGACGGTCGAGGGGCTCGCGAAGGCCTCGGGCAACCCACGCTTCGCGTGGGACTGCTACCGGCGCTTCGTCGCGATGTACGGCGACGTCGTCCTGGACCTCAAGCCGGTCGGCAAGCACGAGCGCGACCCGTTCGAGGTGATCCTCGAGGCGAAGAAGGAGCAGTTCGGCGCTCACCTCGACACCGAGCTCACGGTCGAGGCGCTGAAGGAGCTCGTCACCGAGTTCAAGAAGGCGATCAAGGTCAAAACGGGCCACGACTTCCCCGAGGACCCCATGGCCCAGCTCTGGGGCGCCGTCGGCGCGGTCTTCTCGTCCTGGATGAACGAGCGGGCCATCGTCTACCGGCAGCTCAACTCGATTCCCGAGAGCTGGGGGACGGCGGTCAACGTCCAGTCGATGGTCTTCGGCAACCTCGGCGAGGACTGTGGCACGGGCGTCGCGTTCACGCGCGACCCGGCCACGGGCGAGAACCTCTTCTACGGCGAGTACCTCATCAACGCCCAGGGCGAGGACGTCGTCGCCGGCATCCGCACGCCCGAGAAGATCGCCACGCTCCAGCAGGCGATGCCGAAGGTCTACGAGCAGCTCCTCGGCATCCGCCAGAAGCTCGAGAAGCACTACCGCGACATGCAGGACATCGAGTTCACGGTCGAGCGCGGGCGCCTCTTCATGCTCCAGACGCGCACCGGCAAGCGGACCGGCTTCGCCGAGGTCCG
>CALMDF010000380.1 GCA_937864895.1 uncultured Holophagales bacterium
GCCCGGCCGCCTCGGGCGCGTCGGCCGGGGCGAGGTAGGCCCTCGGGTCCGCGTCGACATCGACGATCCGCTCGGCCCTCGCGGTCGGGAGGACCATTTCGCCCCCGCCCCAGAGCACGAGCCTGATCCGCTCCTCGCCCACGAGCTCGTAGGCCGTGACCTTCAGGTGACGGCCCTCCTCCAGGACGACGAGGGCCGCCTCGAGGGGGGCGGAGACCGCGAGACCGAGGAGGAGGGAGAGGACGGCCCTACGCACGGGGATGGCTCCGGTCGTAGACCTTGCGGGCGCGGGCCCTCGAGACGTGCGTGTAGATCTCGGTGGTTGCGATGCTCGCGTGCCCCAGCATCATCTGGACCGCGCGAAGGTCGGCGTCCCCGTCCACGAGGTGCGTCGCGAAGGAGTGCCGGAGGACGTGCGGCGAGACCAGCTCCGGGTCGAGGCCCGCCTTCCGCGCCGCCGCCTTCAGGGCGAGAAAAACCGTCTGGCGCGTCACGTGCCTCCCCGCGGCGCCCGGGAAGAGCCACGGGGACGAGGCGGCCCCGCGCTTCTTCGCCCTCGGACCCGACACCCAGCGGGCGACCCACCGGGCGGAGGAGTCCGCCACCGGGACGACCCTCTCCTTCGAGCCCTTCCCCTTCACGGCGACGAACCCGTCCGCGAGGTGGAGCGAGCCGAGCCTCAGAGACGCGAGCTCGGACACCCGGACGCCGCAGGCGTAGAGGAGCTCGAGCATCGCCTTGTCGCGAAGCCCCCTGGGGGTCTCCACGTCGGGCGCCTCGAGGAGCCGCTCGACGTCCTCGCGCGAGAGGAGCTTCGGGAGCGTCATCCAGCGCCGCGGGTTCTCGAGGCCGGACGTGGGGTCGAGGGGGATCCGCTTCTCGGCGAAGAGGAAGCGGAAGAGGCCCCGCACCGCCGACGTTCCCCGGGCAATCGAGCGCGGAGATGCCCCCTCGGACCGCCTGAGGCCGAGCCAGCGGACGAGGTCCTCGCGCCCGACGTCCGCGACACCGAGGCCCTCCTCGTCCAGGTGCCGGCCGAAAGCCGTCAGGTCCCTCCTGTAGGCTTCGAGGGAATTCTCGGCAAGCCCCTTCTCGACCGCGAGGTGGTCGAGGTACAGGGGAAGGTGGCGGAGGAAGAACTCGCTCGGCGAGGCCTCCCTGGGGGGGGCTTTCACGTACCGATTCTACGGAGCCCCCCCGCCGGCCGTCGCGGGCATCCCTGGACCCCCCGGCCCGCGCCCTGGTCCGGGAACCCCACTAGAATCCGTCTCATGAGCCAGGACCTCGGAATCGTGGGCTACGACTCGTTCCACTTCATCGTCGGCGACCTCGCCCGGAGCCGCCGCTTCTACACCGAGGCCCTCGGGTTCACCGAGGTCGCGCGGGCCAGCCGCGCGAAGGTGGAGAAGGGGGGCGAGGAGGCGAGCGTGTTCGGCGCCGGCCAGATCCGCGTCCTCGTCTCGACGCCGACCCGGCCCGATTCGCGCGCCGCCCGCTGGCTGAAGATCCACCCGGACGGCATCTCCTCCCTCGCCTTTCGCGTCCGCGACGTGGACGCGACGTGGCGGTTCCTCGAGCCGCGCGGGGCGACCTTTCTCTCCGAGATCCAGACCGACGAGGCGGAGGGCGGCTACTTCCGCACGTTCTCCATCGCGACGCCCCTCGACGACGTGACGTTCCGGTTCATCGAGCGACGCGGGAGCTACGGACCCTTCGCCCCCGACTTCGAGACCGTCGGCGACGGCCTTCCCGTAGAGAACCCGCACGGCTTCGCGACGATCGACCACGTCACGTCGAACGCCTACACCATGCTCCCCGTCGTCAACTGGTACCGCGACGTCCTCGGGTTCAGCCGCTACTGGGACGTCGAGTTCCACACGTCCGAGGTCGACGGCGGTAAGAAGATGACCGGCTCGGGGCTCCGGTCCATCGTCATGGCCGACCCGGGCAGCGGGATCAAGTTCGCGACGAACGAACCTATGAGGCCGTTCTTCCGCGACAGCCAGATCAACCGCTTCTGCGAGGACCACCACGGGGCGGGCGTCCAGCACGTCGCCCTCCTCGTCAAGGAGATCATCCCGGCCGTCGAGAGCCTCCGGGATCGGGGCATCAGGTTCCTGACCGCCCCCCAGGAGTACTACGACCGCCTCCCCGCGCGGCTGGAGACGGTGAAGGTCTCGAACGTGAAGGAGCCGATGGAGGCGCTGCGCCGGAACCACATCCTCGTGGACGGCAAGGACGATCGCTACATGCTCCAGATCTTCATGCAGGACGCCGGCGCGCTCTACGGCGACCAGCAGGCCGGACCCTTCTTCTACGAGGTCATCCAGCGGGAAGGCGACAAGGGGTTCGGATACGGGAACTTCAGGGCGCTCTTCGAGTCGATCGAGTCCGCGCAGAAGCCCGACCCGAGCCCCCTCGAGGTCGTCGGCTGACCATGATCGACCGGATGCAGCTCGGCGAGGTGCCGCCGAAGCCTCACACCGCCTTCCGGTCCGCCACGGGCCGGCTCCGCTACGAAGAGTGCTTCACCCGTCTCGGTTTCGACGGCGAGTTCTCGATCCTCTACCACGAGGGCCCGCCGATGACCGATCGCGCGATCGGCCCCGCGGTTCCGGGCCCCTTCGACAGGAAAGCCGCGACGTTCGCGCCGGAGCAGCCCCTTCGCCGCCGCCTCGTCGTCGGGGAGGGAGCGCCCGCGGGATGGACGCCCGTCTGCGGGAACGCCGACGTCGTCGTCTCGCTCTTCGAGCTCCCCGTCGAGTCGGCCTCGGGCTCGGCCTTCGCCAACGGCGACGGCGACGACCTCCTCTACGTCACCTCCGGCCGGGCCACCCTCGAGTCGCCCTTCGGCGACCTCGAGGTCGAGGGGGGCGACTACGTCCTCGTGCCGCGGAGCGTCGTCCATCGTTTCAGGGTCGAGGAGCACCTTGCGGGAATCGCGTTCGAGCTGAAGGGAGGGCTCCACCTTCCGGCCCAGTTCCGAAACCCCGTCGGCCAGCTCCGGATGGACGCGCCCTACACCCACCGGGACTTCAAGCGCCCCGCCTTCGTCGGACCGCGGCCCGGACCGCGGGAGATCCTCGTCAAGAAAGGGGACCGATTCGTCCGGCGCGAGCCGCTCGCGTCGCCGTTCGACGTCGTCGGCTGGGACGGCACGGTCTGGCCCTTCGCTTTTCCGATCCGCTCGTTCCAGCCGAAGACGGGGCTCGTCCACCTGCCGCCCACGATCCACGCCACGTTCGCGGCCCGGGGCGCTCTCGTCTGCTCCTTCGTCCCGCGCGTCACGGACTTCCACCCCGACGCGATCCCCTGCCCCTACCCGCACTCCTCGGTCGACTGCGACGAGCTGATCTACTACGTGAGCGGAAATTTCACGAGCCGGCGCGGCGTGGGCCCGAAGGCGATCTCGATCCACCCCGCCGGGATCCCGCACGGCCCGCACCCCGGCGCCTACGAGGCGTCCATCGGGACGAAGTCGACCGACGAGCTCGCCGTGATGCTCGACACCTTCCTCCCCCTCCACGTCGCCGAGCAGGCCGCCGGCCTGGAGCTTCCGGGCTACCACGACTCCTGGGTGCCGGAATCGTCGTGACGAAACCGCTCCGGCTGGGGCTTCTCGGTTACGGAACCGTCGGGAAGGCTCTCGTGCGCCTCGTCCGGGAGATGTCCCCCGCCCTCGCGCGCGAGCACGGCCTCTCCGTTCGGTTCGTCGCCGTCGCGAGCCGGGACCTTCCCCGGCGAGGGGTGGAGGGCCTCCCTCCGGGGGCCAGGGTCACGGACGACCTCCTCGCCGTCGCGACCGCCCCCGACGTCGACGTCGTCGTGGAGCTCATCGGCGGCCTCGACCCCGCGGGCACGCTCGTGTCCGCAGCCCTCTCGGCGGGCAGGAGCGTCGTCACGGCCAACAAGCTCCTCCTCGCCGCCCGCGGGGCCGAGCTCGCCGCCCTCGCTCGCGAGAAGGGCGCCGGCCTCGCGTTCGAGGCCGCCGTCGCCGGCGGCATCCCGATCCTGCGCGCCGTGAGGGAGAGCTTCGCCGGGGACCGGATCGACGCCGTCGCCGGCATCCTCAACGGGACCTGCAACTACATCCTGACCGAGATGGAACGAACCGCCCGCGCCTACGGCGACGTCGTCGCCGAGGCCCAGGCCCTCGGCTACGCCGAGGCGGATCCCGCCGCGGACGTCGAAGGCCGCGACGCCGCCTCCAAGCTCGCCCTCCTCGCACGGCTGGCCTTCGGGCAGGACGTTCCGCTCGAGGCCGTCCGGACGGAGGGGATCACCCGCGTCAAGCCCGTCGACTTCGTCTACGCCCGGATGCTGGGCCGGACACCGCGCCAGGTCGGGACCGCCCACCGGCTCCCCGGGGACCGTCTCCTCCTTTCGGTCAGGACGCACCTCGTCTCGAACGGCTCGATGCTGGCCCGGGTCGAGGGGCCCTTCAACGCCGTCCAGGTCTCGACGGCGCGGGGAGGCGACTTCGTCTTCTCCGGCCGCGGCGCCGGAGGGGACCCGACGGCCACTGCCGTCCTGGCCGACGTCGTGGAGCTCGCCCGCTCCGGTCCCCGTCCCGACGTGCCGCCGTTCGGGGTCCCGGCGCTGGCTCCCTTCGCGCCGGCGGGCCCGGCCGACTTCGTCGCGCCCTTCTGCCTGCGGTTCGTCGTCGCCGACCGTCCGGGAATCCTGGCCGAGATCGCCGCGGTCCTCGCGAGGCACGGGATCAACGTCGACGCGGTCTTCCAGGCCCCCTGGGACAACAAGGCCGAGCTCCCGTTCGTCGTCACGCTCGAGCCCGTCGACGAGGAACGGCTCGGGCGGGCGCTCGCCGCGCTGG